>JAGCFA010000042.1 GCA_017650375.1 Alphaproteobacteria bacterium
AAATCCGAGCAAGGTGTGGGGAAAGATGATGGATACCTACGCACAACGTCGTCAAAGCTCTGATGAAAAACAACAAGCGAATAAAACGGATGGTTTGAAAAAAACGCTGAAGGAAAGATATGCAGAAAGCAATACTGCTTGGTCTATCGGGCGAGATATTATGATGGATGTTTACTCTAATCCTGAAAATTGGGGAAGCGTTAAATCCGGGGAATCTTTTCCTTTGTGGAAAGACCAAGAGGTTTTATTTGAACAGCAATGGGATCAATTTTATGAAAAACTGAATGCTTCTTATGGCGCTCCTTTAAAAGGGCGTCCAGCTGTTGACGAAGAAACACGTCATAATGCACAGAAATACGATACTGTTTTGGCGGCGCATAAAGCATATGTGGCTAAAATTAGCGCAGGAAAGGATAAAAACAAAACAGCTATTGCTTCTGCAAATCCACCACGCGCTCCAAAACCATTGCCCAAATGGCAGGATATTGTAAAAGTTGATCCTCTTTCTCGACAGGTAATTCCTGAAATGCCAGAGCCGTGGAAGCAAATGGCTGAAAATAATTTTGAAAATTATTCAGGCAGTGGGGAAATGGGCGTTTTCTTTAATGGAAAGACGTTACAGCCCACAGCGCAAGCAACTGCAGGTGGGAAGAGTGAGCTGGAAACAGAATATGAAATGAACTTGGCCCTTGATTCTTTGGACAAGGGGGCCTTAGGAACTGCAGAACAACAAAACAAGATGGTTAAACCTTTTGTACAAAAGCTGTCTAAGGTTGGTATCCAAATGCCTGATTTTGATATTTCGAATCGAGCGCAATATCTTTCTGTTCAAAAACAGTTAAAAGAAATGAAAAAACAAGCCATAATAGAAGCTTATCAATATGTGGATTTGTTGGAAAAACAAGATAAAGAAGAACCTGAATTGGTGGCAAAACGCTCTAAATTACAGGCGGCAAAACAGGCTCGCTTATCTGCTGAAGCTCAGAACGAAACAAAGGGATTGGGAGATGTGATCCAAATTCAGCAAATGTCCCCTGTAAGTCAGCAAAGACTTGTTTTATCTGCCCTTGAAAAAGATGAGTATGCGACGGTCTTTTTGACAGAAACAAATGCTATAAATGTAGATCAAATGATGCGTGAACAGGAAGCAACAGATAAGATTATTCAAGAATCTTTTCAACAAGTTGCAGATAGCATGGATAAACAGCGTGAGACTATACCAGAGATACGTAAGTGTCAATTCTGATTTCGGGGTGTGAAGCATGGCACTCAGGAACCTTAGCGCTGAACGTCGTTTTTATATCAGTCTGATTGCGGCTGTTTTACTGTTGATTTTATTGGTTTTGAATTGTTTAACAGCCCTTCAAACTGGGGGAAAGTTGCAGGTTATTGCTCAATTTTTTCCCGCTAATTTGCGTGAATTCTCTCATTTGAATACCCTTTCTGCTCTTGATTCTGTGCGGAAAAGAAGAGATCGTGAAAAAATAGATGAAATGTTGGTGCGCTACTATCTGGAAATGCGCTATACGCAAATTCCGGACAGAAACGAGATGCTCTATCGATGGGGTAGAGGAGGGCCTTTGTACCTCCTTTCGTTGCCCAGTTTATACGCAGAATTTGTGAAGGATTTTGATCACAAGCTTGAATCTATCAGAAACGTTCAGACAATTAAGATTATTAAAGTGGAAAAAGATCAAGATAATGTTTTCAGAGTGAATTTTTTTATCTATGAACATATTCCACAGAAAGCACCTATTGAAAAGGAAAAAACAGCAACCATTACTTTCGGATATGAACCCAAAAGAATCAGACACTCATCTGTTTTTTCAAATCCATATGGTTTGATGGTTATTCGTTTTCATGAAAGCTAAAAAAATAAATGAAGGGGGATTGACTATTCATGTTTTTTTGTGTTAAACTGAAGAAGTATTCATTTTTAAGAAGGAGAGTGTAATGAAAAAAATAAGTTTATTGTTGATCGTATTGGGGCTTTTTGTTTTGGTTGCCTGTGCATCTGAATATGAAAAAGAACCTGTCGGCATTGGCTCAAATTATTCAGAGTTAAAGCGTTCTCCTTGTGCTTGTTTGGAATTAAAAAAAGCGCCACAACTGCCTAGTTGGTTGACCTAAAGAAAGAAAAAAAATGGTCCAGCAAAACGAAGAAAAAACGACAGAAACTTTAAAGGAAGAGCGCTATATTTGGATGGCTAGATCTTTTTCTTTGGTCGCTTTTTTGGCGTTGTTGGCGAACATTTTTATGATAGTTGCTTTGTCTGGATTAACCCCTTTGGTTCGCGTGCAGCCGTTTTACCTGATTACCCAGAGTAAAGAACAGCAGGTTGTTTCTGTGGAACGTTTTTCCAGTTTGAAAACGAAAGATTTACAGCAATCGCTTATTCGTGAATATATATTGGCCAGATATGGTATTTCTTCTGATAAATCAGAGGTGGAAAATCGATGGGGGGTTAACGGGCTTGTTTTTGCGATGAGTACAGATCCCGTATATCAAGATTTTACACTCAATGAATCAGAAGCTCTTTTAAGACGTATGGATGAAGAAGGATTAACCCGTAATGTTAAAATTAAAAGCGTTGTTCCCTCTCGTCCTCGGTCAGATGGGCGTTATATTTGGAAGGTTGAAATGGACACAATTGATATGAGCCAAAAAGCGGGGGATAAGTTTACGCAATCTTGGACAGTTTCTTTGGCTGTTGATTTTTTGCCGACACAATCTATGAACTGGGATAAAAGATTAACAAATCCTTTGGGCTTTGTGGTGACCAGTTTTGGTCGGGTTCCTTCTGAAGATAGAGCAAAAATCTTAAGAGGCTATGATTTTGGAGATTAAAACGTAAGATATTTAAACAAAAAATAATTTTTGTGTTAAATTTTAAAAAAAGTATGGACTTTCTGATTATTTTTGTTTAAAATGCTCATAATAAATTAAAATAATTTGGGAGGAAAGATGAAAAAATCGATTTTTTGTCCGTTTCTTAAGGGGAGTCTTATTGCTTTTCTAATGGCTTTTTCAGCACAGGCTCAGGTTCAAACACCTACTGATACAGAAAGTGCTATGATGTTGGATGCCATCAACCAAACCGCTGGTTCTTTTGATCAGGTGGATTTGGGTTATATTCATTCTTTGGGTATGCAACAAAAAGCATGGAATAATCCGATGGAACACTTGGGAGAAGGGCAAACAAAGCCGGGATATTCTCGCTATAATTGGATGCCGGATACCGTTCTTCCTATCCGTTTGCGTGAAGGAATGATGACTTTGATCAATTTGCCTGCATGGGAATTAATTGAGAAAGTTCATATCGGATCCCCAGAATCTTTCGGCGGGGAAATTGTGGCGCCGAATTCTTTGTTGCTGTATGCAGATCCGTCCTATATCGGTGTTGATAGTAATATGATTATTTTTGGTCGCTCTGGCAATCGGTATGTTTTTTACTTGCGCAGTGAAACCTTTAATACAGATAAAATTACTCAGTCTGTTGTGGATGTTTTAGTTGGTCCACGCTGGACACCTGTTGCTGATGGTGGTCAGATGGCAGAGGCCAACGGAGCTAGTTCAATGGCCGCAGCACCTAACCCTTCCAGTGGATTGACTACAAACGGAGCACGTTCGAACGTTGCCAGTTCTGCAGGGCCTAAAGATTGGTTGAAAACAATTCCTATGGATCCAGAAAGTATTCGTTTTGATTTGGATATGTTTATCCCGAATCCGGATGATGTGGATATTGCACCGGATAATATTTGGCGTGATAATATATTCACCTATATTGATTTGGGACCAAAAGCTTTGACAATGACGCAACGTCCCATTGTTACTTCTTTGGAACAAGGGACAGAAGTGCCGGTCGGATATCGCACCTCAGGCCCTAACAGTCGCTTGATTGTTGTGGAAGCAATAGGGGATCTTGTTTTGCGTAATGGTAAAAAAATTATTTGTATTAAATTACGCAGAGATCCTGCTGCAGGATTAGAATATACAGATTACAGCGGTTCTGTTTCAAACAACCAGAATTGGAATGGAATGCCGACCAATCCTGGGTTAGCTAATCCGTATCAATCTGACAGTGCACTGCTGGCGGGCGGTGGTGCTGTGTTGTATGATGCAGTTGAACCGGCAACTTCTTCAGGACTGAACCCGTACACATCGGTTAGAACTGAAAGAAATCACGGTTTGTATGGAAATGAAGTAGCTCCTTATTGTTATGATGGCAAAATGTCAGGTCGTTGCTCCAACAAGAATGCAGTGAATGGATGGCAAGATCTAAGGGCAATTCCGAAAGAAGCTCGTCAATCTGTGCAAAATCAACAAGCTGTTCAAGATATTATTTCTTATAATTCTCAGGCCATTACACCGCTTGAAGGTGGGGAATCTATTGCTTTGGAATTTGGCACTGGGTTACAAATTTCAGAGTTAGAATCTCTGTGGAATAAAATTTACAGCAAGAATAAGGATATTTTGACAGGCTATGAACCGTATTATTCTGTAGATGCGACAGCAGATGGTGATGTGATGGAACTTTTCCGTTTGCGTGCGGGGATGGTGAAAGATGTATCGACAGCAGATGCTTTGTGTCGTAAAATCGGTCGTCGAGGCTTTTCTTGTTCTGTTGTTCGTATTCAATGAAGGTTTTAAAATATGGTAAATAATCGGGAAAGTTTATCAGAACAATCAAAACGGCGTACCAACTATCTGTTATTTGGGGTGGGTAGCGTTTTGCTTTTGTTCTTTTTGCTGGCGTGGTGCAGCATGCAGCCCGAAGAAAAAACAGAACGTCCTCGTGAGAATCCTGATGTTTTTAACCTTTATAGAGAAGGGGGAGATCCTGGAAAAGATGCTGATATGCCTGTTTTTGCCTCTCAAGGAGATGCACAGTTAATTATTACACCACGAGAAGTGGTGATGGATAAAGTCATCATCGGTTCAGAAGTAGCTCATTCTGTTGTTTTGAGGGCGGAAAATGCCCCCTTATTGCTTAAGAAAAAGGAATTGGCAGAAAAAGACCAAAAAGAAGGTTTTGACTTGGGTGGTTCTTGTATGTCTCTGGATCGTTTGGAAAAGAACGAAGAATGTCTTTTAAAAGTTTCTTGGCATCCGACAGAATTGCGTAATATTCAAAATACCTTAACAATTACTTGGATTGAAGACAGCCGTTCCGTTTTTAAAGAAGAACGTTCTGTAATTATTTTAAAAGGACAATCCACAGATTCTAAAGACTGTGTGATTTGTGAAGATATTCGTAAAGAGGCTGAACAGATTCCTGAAAAAAAACTCGGGACAAACGGAAAAGAAGAAAATTTAAATGGTGACGAAAAGAAAACCGCAGATTGTTTGATTAAGGATGACGATGATAAGATCATTGGTATTTGTCGTGGAGAATTAATCCCCTTAAGTTTGAAGAATGAGTTATTAGGGAAAGTAGATGATAGTCATAATGTTATAGATGCAAATGGTCAAAAAATAGGTCGTTTGTTAGGAGATGATACCATTGTCAATTCTAAATTTGAAGTGATTGGGAAAGCCATTCCTTCTGTATTGACGGCCATGAAGGGAAATGGGCGCGTTTTTGGTAAGATTTCTGTTGATAATAATGGTGTTTCTATTATTGATGCTAATGGAAAGATATTGGGTTTTCCCAATATTGATGGTCAGGTTGTAGATAAAGACGGTCAACCTATTGGTTTTTTAAGCCCTTGGGGCGGTGTCATTGATTCTATGGGGAACTTTTTGGGTGTAACGATGCCAGATGGTTCTGTGTTAAATGATAAAAATGAACGTGTAGCCTATATGCGTCCGATGGGATTGGCTGTTGATTCAAAGGGTATTTTGGTTGGGGGAATCGTGCCCCGTGGTATTGGTGTGGGAATTGGTCGCTCTTTAGGTGAAGTTTCTCTGAATGGGGATGTTAAAGATTCTTTCGGACAAGTTGTCGGACGGGTTTTGTTGGATCACTCTGTGGTAGATGCTCAAATGAATGATTTAGGTCGTGTGGTGCGCCAAGGGGTTATTATTGATACAAACGGCCAAGTGATTGGTTTTGTAAATTCTATAGGAGAAGCAGTTAATTTTGAAGGTAAGATTATTGGTCATGTTAGACCTGACGGGACTGTTTTTGCGGGTAAAAGATTTGTAGGATCTGTTATGAAAGAAGGTCGCGTTATCAAAGATGGTTGTCAGCAGATTGGGTCAGTTTATCCAGATGGTTCAGTGGTAAATTTGGCTTTAACAAAATTAGGCAATGTGACGTCAGAAGGAATTGCTTTGGATACTCGTCATCAGAAATTAGGTTTCATTTCTCCTTGGGGAACGGCGATTGCTAGTGGATGTCATTTGTTGGGACTATTGTCCTTAGATGGGGATGTAGTTTCGGTTGATGGAATGAGAACTGGCTGTGTAAATTCGGATTTATCAGTTCAGAATTTACAAGGGGAAATATCTGGTCAAGTGACGCGTTTGGGATTGTTTGTGGACAATCAAAATCAAGTGATTGGGCGCGTGCGTTTAGATGGTCAGATTATGGACAATAAAGGAACAATTATCGGATGTTCATATGAAGCAAAAAAACATCCTGGTGTTCTTGTTTCCGATGAAGCACAAGGGGTCATTGTGGATGAAAATGGTCTTCCCTTAGAGGGGACTTTTATTGGGAATAAGGCTTATGACGAACGAGGGAATTGGTTGGGAAATGTTTATTTTAACGGTTGGGTTATTGGTGATAAAGGTAAGCTGATCGGACGTGTTCCTTTCTCTGGACTTGTGTTTGATGATAAAGGTCAAATTTTAGGCTCATATAATCAGAAAACAGGAACTTTGGTGGATACATCAGGGGATCGTTTGGGACGTGTTTTACCAGGCCTTTCAGTGATTAGTTTGGATGGAAAAGCTATTTTAGGAAAACTGATTCCTTTTGGAACGCCTTTTGTTGCTATGGATGGTACTTTTTTGGGCAATTTACGTTCGGATGGTTTGGTTGTAGATGGGGCAAAGTCTGTTGATGGAACGCTGTTGGCAAATGGTTCGATTATTGGTAAAGACAAAAAGCTGTTGGGGGGGATGATTTCTGCTGGACCAGTTATCGCCAGTGACGGAAAATATGTTGGATTGTCTGTTGGCAACGGAGAAGTTGTTAATGCTCAAAATGTGAAGATTGGGCGTATGTTATCTAATGGATTAGCCATTTCAGATGCCAACCAAGTTTTAGGACATGTTTTCCCAGAGCTTTCAATAGCTGTTTCAGCACGTGGTTTCATTGGCTTTTTAGAACCAAATATACAAGGAAGCCAAGATAATCCGTCGTACCAGTTACAGGTTAAAGATACAAAAGGAAATATGGCAGGAACGGTTTCCAGTACAGGTGTTGTTTTAGGGTTAAATAACACTGTTTTAGGGAATTTAGTGCCTGTAGCTCCGTTTGTTGATGGCAAAGGAAAATTGATCGGCTGGTCAAATTTTGAAGGTGGTGTTAATAATTTAGATGGGCGTTCCATTGGAACAGTTTTGCCTTCAGGAGCAGCTTTGGATAGTTCTCAAGATTTGTTTGCCAGCGTTGTGAATAATGCTGTTGCCGTGGATAATTTTGGGGCGTATTTGGGGCATTTTAACAGTCGCGGAGAAGTTTTGTCTGATCGAGGTGAACTTATTGCTCGTATTGGTCAAGGTGGTTTCCTTTCTAATGCAGACGGTATGCTAATCGGTCAGGTTTTAAAACCTGGTGTAGCTGTTGATAACAGTGGTCGTTTTATGGGATGGACACGCTATGATGGCCAGATTGAAAACGGTGTTCAGGTTGTAGGACAAGTTGGTTTGGATGGTCATGTGTTTGATGCTGCTGGTCAAATGGTTGGCCGTTATTTACCGTTGGGAACGCCGGCCTTTAATGATGATGAAAAGTCAGTAGGTTTCTTATCAGATAATGCTGAAGTAATGGATGCAGCCGGATTAAAATTAACCAAAATGGGATACGAACCTTTTGTAATGAATAAAGGGAACTTGGTTGCTCGGTTTATAGAAGGTGATAATTTCGTGACTTCTTTGGAACAAGGTGAAGTGATTGGAATGACAACCAATGATGGCTCTGTTATTCCTTTGACTTCTGATCGTTCTGTCGGATCGCTTAAAATGAATCGTCAATTCCTTTCTTCTCGTCAGATTAAAGGGGCTTTAGTTCCGATGGGTGTGCCGGTGACACCAACGTTGGGAGTGATCGGCAGTGCAGAATTAAACGGGGAAATATTTAAGGCAGGAAAGCGTTCCGGAATTATAACTGGGATGGGATTGGTATATTCTCCATCCGGAGAATTAGTGGGAAGTGTTTTAACCCCAGGTGTTATCATTGATTCTAAAGGGGCTTTTGTTGGCCGTAGTTCTGGTACATCAGCGGTTTTTTCGGGCAATCAACAAATCGGTAATCAGTTAACCTTTGGTGCAGTTTTATCCACTTCCAATGAATGGCTAGGACATTCTATGAAAACGGGGGCTGTTGTTAATGCTCACGGTGTTTATCAAGGAATTATTGGTTCTAATGGATTGGCTGTTGGTCCAAATGGTGTTTTTGTCGGGCGTGTTTTGCCAGATGGATCAGTTGCCAGTGTATCTGATTCTTCAGTGTTTAATACAATGCCTTATATTGGTCATACAGTAGAACAAGGAATTGCTATAGAGTATTCAGAGAAAAATACTTCTTTGGGACATACAACAGCTAACGGTGATGTACTGGATTGGGGTGGCAAAAAAATCGCTCGTATTTCTGATAATGCTTTGGCTTTAGCTAGGAAAGAAGATAAAACATTGCCATCGGCTCATATTTTCCCACTTATTTCCGCTATAGATGTTAAGGGAAATGTGATGGGAACAGTAACGTCAGATGGCCGTGTAATCTCTTATAAAGGTAAGGTCCTAGGAAAACTGGATAATGGGGGCCGTATTCGTTATTTAGAACCAAAAGATAAAGAAGAAAGTTTGAAAATCTTAGGGACAATTGTTCCAGACGGATTGGTTGTGAATGATTGTAAAATTGTGGGGCAAACGGCATATGATGGTCGAGTAATCAATGGCCAAGGTGTTGTTGTTGGGCGAATTAATACTGATAAATGGGCAATTGATGTCAATGGTAATAAAATTGGTCGTGTTGCTAAAAATAACCAACCTTGCATTACGGAAGATGGTAAATATTTAGGGCGGAGTTTGCCTAATTCTATTGTTGTTGATGTAAATGGGGTCCCGGTCGGATGTGCAACAAATTCAGGAGAGATGTTGGATTCTAAAGGCAATTTGCTCTGTAAGATTGTTGAAAGAGGGCCTATTGTAGATGGTAATGGAGATATTATTGGTTATCAAGATGACAAAAATTGGGTATGGGATGGTGGGAAAGAACCCATTGGAACAGTGGATTGGGATAATAAGGCCTGGGATAATAATGGAAACCAAATTGGTATTGGAATTGGCGATCGGACTCTTTTAGATGGAGGTAATACACAAGGAGGAGATGGCTGGATTTATAATAAAGAGGGAGAGCCTGTTATCTGGATAAACCCCGACACAGGAAATGCGGAAAATCCGGATGGCGTCGCAGGACTTCATAACTATGTTTTGGGAAGAGGTTACTTTGAAGGATGTGATTTTATGGGCTTAGATGGGCGTAAGGTTGCGACGTTGATGGCTGATGGGACGATGCGTGATGAAAATGGAGATTTATATGCAACGGTAACACCCAATGGAGATATGTATGAACCCAATGGTAATTTGATTGATCATATTCGTGGATTGGATGTATCCACTCAGTTGAAACAATGTGGGATGTCTGGTGCCGGAAAAGGGGCTAATCGTATTGTTAAAATTGGTGATCAGCCATTTTTTGTGGATCCCAAAGGTTCTGTCTATAACGAAGATAATGAAATTATCGGTTGGATGGGCGATGATGGTAAATTATATACCTTTAATAACAAGCCTATTACAGGGGATGTTGGTGGACGCAAACCGCCAGAACCTCAAACCGTTGATATTCCAAAAGAAAAGTTAGAGGATTTTCAATCTCGTTTAGCAGAAAAACGCAAGAGTATGCGTGAAAAGTTTGGTAAGGGAACCTTGTTGATTCCGTCGCCGGAATTGCAAGCACGTGCTAAACCTAAAAAAGATACAGATTGGTCAAAGTTGGGTGTGAGTAAAGATTCTGTTTCAAGTTGGCCTGTAGATATGACCCATGTTATTTTAGAAGGAAAAGCTATTCCGGCTGTTTTGGCGCGTTCAATCGATTCTCGTTATCCGGATAGTTCCGCTTTGGCGATTGTTGAAAAGAACGTTTATGGGGAAGAAGGACGTAATATCTTGATTCCGGCAGGCAGTCGTTTGATCGGACAAGCAAGTACCGGACTCAATGCAGCTGGTGTGGCTAAGATTCAAATTAATTGGAAACGATTAATTCGTCCGGATGGATCAGCCTTTAATTTGGATGATTCGCCTTCTGGAGACGCACAAGGACGTGGTGGCGTGGCTGCATATCTGGATGCACAATTATGGAATAAATATGCAACGCCTGTTTTGTCGACTTTAGCAACTTCAGCAGTGGCTTATATGATGGCAACCAATGATGATGTGACCACATCTAGCGGTGGTAGTAATGGTCAGCAACAGACGATGTCTCAGAAAGCACAAGCAGCAGCTGATGCACGTAAAAACTTTATTGATATGATTCAAATTATTCTGGAAAAAATGATTGAAGAAGCAAATGAAGAACCTCCTGTTATTTATGTGCCAGCAGGAACACGGTTGGTTGTTTTCCCGAAAAAGGACTTGTGGCTGCGTTCTGTTACGGATGATGAAAAAGATGCCGAAAAGGAATTTGGACCACCTTCTACTGAAGCGCAAGTGCCAGATATGGATTCATGGGCAGAAAAGAGAAAATCTGAACGGGAAGAACAAGGGGCTTCGGAAAATACAGATGGTGCTTCTGAACAGGTTCCTCCAGATACGGTGGCACCGATTTATAACGGGCAAGAAGATATGCCTGATTTGTCTGACAGAAAAGTGATGCCAGTCACGCAAGAAGATAAAAATATGTTTTAGGAGATAAAAGATGAGTACTTTGTCAATTTCCGATACATATAAAGTTTTAGAAATGACCTTAAGGCCGATTGCTTATTGGTATTCTCAAGATAATGTGGAAGAAGTGGCTATTAATAATCCAGGAGGGATTTGGCTTCGTTTAAGGGGAAAACATGCCCACCCTTGGCATTATTATGAAGATCCTAAATTAACGCGTGAATATTTAAATGATATTATGTATATCATCGCCAATACATATGATTTGAACTATGATCCTGTTGGGGGAATTCCGGTCGTATTTGCAGCTTTGCCGGGCGGACATCGTTTTTCTGGGATTGCTGGACGTAATGTGATGTATGATAATGATGATTTAACCGGTGGGGTGGCTATGGCCATTCGTGTTTATCGGGAAGATTTAGGTATCAGTATGGAACAGTTTGGGCTGGTTCAAGGCGGTCGGCTACGCCAAATCAATAAGTTAAAGGATGTGGAAGATCCAGATGATCCTTATGAACGGTTAATTTTGTCAATCAGACGCGGTGATCATATTTTGATTAGTGGTGCAACTGCGACAGGTAAAACGACTTTTTTGAATAATATGATTAAGTTATTGGATGAACATAAGCGCATTTTAACTATTGAAGATACGCGGGAATTGATTATTACTCAGCCTAATCGTGTGCATATTGTAATGCCTAGAACGGAAGCAGCAAATACGTTTACCTATAAAAACGTGATTGATTTGGCTGTGCGTTTTACACCGGATTGTATTATTGGTGGGGAAATTTCAACAACAAATGCGGGGGCTCTATGGGAATTGATGGGCTCAGGGCATGACAACTGTTTTGCCACTATCCATGCGGAAAATCCGGATGCAGCTTATAAAGCTTTTATCGGACGTATTATGCATACTTATCCGGCGATGGATCGGGATAAGCTTTATAAAGAAATGAAAGAAAAATTGCGTGTAGTTCAGATTAATCGCGATGGCAATATTCGTGCGATTACTGAGATTACTTAAAGGGGGATACAATGGTGCCAACGCTTTATATTTCCAGAACACCTGATGGAGAAGGTTTACCTCTTCCCAGCTATGAATCAAAGAACCATATTGCTTTAACATTACAGGCTGCTATTTCTATTCCTGTTCGATTAAAAGCGGGTGAACGTGCTTATGTTCCTGTGGGTTTTGCAATTGGGATTCCCAATGGTTTTTGTGGACAAGTGGTGAGTTTACCTAAATTAGCACGAGCAGATGGAATAGTTGTTTCTGATGCTCCTCATATTTTGCATCCGGCAGACAGGAACCCACTGTTTGTTTTACTCAGAAACACGTCCGAAAATGACTTTGTTTTACACCGTGGTGTTGTGTGTGCACAGTTGGTTATTTTCCCCGCAGTTCAAGTAACATGGAAGGAACTTGAACGTCATGTTAATTCTTCTTTGACATCAACAGATGAAATTTTATTGGATGAAGCAGAAGAAGAAGTTGTTGATGCAATGGCACCTTCAGCCAGGCGTGAAGTACGTTCAATTCGTAATCGGTACAAGAAAAATGAAGAATAGTTTTGTGTTTTTTCTTTTGTTTGTCCTTTCCACGCCTGTTTTAGGGGCAGAATATGCTTCATTGAAATACGATAAGGTGAACTTGCGTACGGGGCCGGGGGAACGCTTTCCGATTTTATGGGTTTATCAGGAAAAAAACTTTCCGGTTGAAGTGTTGGACAGCTTTGAAATTTGGCGTCAAATTCGCGAAAAAGATGGCACGCTTGGTTGGGTACATCAAAATATGTTGAAAAAAACACGTTATGCTATTGTTGAACGGGAAGCTTCTCTTTTAAAAAAAGATGATCCTCAAGCGCCGGTTGTGGCACTGGTTCAACCGGGAGTGATTGCTAAGGTTGAGGAATGTCCAAAGGGAAATTATTGTCGGATCAGCGTATCAGATGAAACTCATGCCAAAAAAGGCTGGTTTTTGCGTTCAAACCTATGGGGATTGGACAAAGGCGAAATTATTGAACGTTAGCTTTTTACTTTTCTCAACAATTTTTTAAATTTTTCGCACAGGGGATTTTGTTCAGGAATCTCTGAGAAACTTTCCCACAATTCCTTTTGCTTCTTAGTTAGGTTTGTTGGGATTTCCACTTGGAAGATGACATGCAAATCGCCACGTTTCTTTCCGCGCAAGGCTGGCATACCTAACCCATCAAACACTTTTTCTGTGCCTGATTGCAATCCGGCCGGTACTTTATATTCCTTAAGTTCCCCATCCAAAGTCGGAATCTGAACAGTTCCCCCAAATACGGCTGTTGTCAAGGGTAGTGGCATTTTCAAAAACAATTCGGTCCCCTGGCGTTCAAAAAGGGGATGTTTTTCCACCGTCAAAAACACATATAAATCGCCAGTCACACCATGGGGGGCATAGTTCCCCTCGCCGGACAGACGCATGCGTACGCCTGTTTCCACACCGGCTGGGATATTGACTTCCAAAGTTTTCTTTTGGCGCGTCCGCCCACTCGCGCGACATTTAGGACAAGCCTTTTGAATGGTTTTCCCTGTGCCATGGCAAGTGGGGCATTCTGTTTCCACCACAAAAAAGCCTTGACGTTGCCTAATATGGCCCATTCCACGACAAGTGGCGCAGGTTTGTACGCCTTCTCCGCCTTCCCCATGACATTCGGGACAAGCCCCAAAATGTTCCACTTCAATTTCTTTTTTAAGGCCAGTCAGAGCTTCTTCCAAAGTAATTGTCATGTCTGCGCGAATATCTTCCCCGCGAATCCGGCGTGCTTCGCCAGAACGGTGCATGCCAAACATTTCGGAAAAAATGTCTTCAAAGCCTGTGCCTGAAAAATCAAAGCCTCCAAAGCCGTTTCCGAATCCACCTTGCCCCATACCAGCCTTATAGGCTTCATGTCCAAATTGATCATAGCGTGCGCGTTTATCTTCGTCTTTTAAGGTATCATAGGCTTCCACCAATTCTTTAAATTTCTTTTCGGCCTCTTTATCCCCTGCATGATGGTCGGGATGGCAATCTTTGGCTTTTACGCGAAAAGCCTGCTTAATTTCGTTGGCAGAAGCTGACTTTGAAACACCTAAAATATCATAATAATCGCGCATGTCATATCCTTTTATGTTCTTTAGTATGCACAAAAGGCGGGCCTTAAAAGTCCGCCTTTCATTAACAAGTTATTTTTACTTTTTAACCTCTTCATAATCTGCATCAACCACATCTTCCTTTTTTTCTTCTTGAGGTTGGTCGCCAGCGGGGTTCGGATTGCCTTGGGCTTGCTGAGCTTTATACATCGCTTCACCCATTTTCATGCTGGCGTTTTGAAGGGCCTCTGTTTTATCTTTGATCTTTTGTGTATCATTGGATTCAATGGCTTCCTTCAAATCTTTGATGCAGGTTTCGATTGCTTCTTTGTCCGCTGCTGGAATCTTATCGCCATTTTCTTTCAGCATCTTTTCGGTACTGGCGACCATTGCATCCGCGTGGTTCTTGGCATCCGCAGCCTCTTTGAATTTCTTATCTTCTTCGGCATGCGCTTCAGCATCTTTCACCATTTTTTCAATGTCAGCGTCAGAGAGTCCACCAGAAGATTGAATCCGGATGGATTGTTCTTTGCCTGTTGCTTTATCTTTGGCCGACACATTCACAATACCGTTGGCGTCAATATCAAAGCTGACTTCAATTTGTGGCATGCCACGGGGAGCAGGAGGAATTCCCACCAAGTCAAATTGACCCAACAATTTGTTATCTCTGGCAATTTCACGTTCTCCTTGGAACACACGAATTGTGACGGCTGTTTGACCATCTTCGGCTGTGGAGAATACTTGTGATTTCTTTGTCGGAATGGTGGTGTTGCGGTCAATTAAACGTGTAAACACACCACCCAAGGTTTCAATACCCAAGGAAAGCGGGGTTACATCCAACAACAACACATCCTTCACATCACCTTTTAACACACCGCCTTGGATAGCAGCACCCATGGCCACCACTTCATCAGGGTTCACGCCCTTATGGGGTTCTTTACCAAAGAAGTCTTTTACGATTTTTTGAACCGCAGGCATACGGGTCATACCACCCACTAAGATCACTTCATCGATTTGGTTTTTACTAAGGCCGGCATCTTTCAAAGCATTTTCCATTGGCTTTTTGGTGCGTTCTAACAAATCTTCTACCAAGCTTTCCAATTTAGCACGGGTGAGAGAAATGTTCAAATGCTTTGGTCCTGTAGCATCAGCCGTAATAAACGGTAAATTCACATCGGTTGTAGTGGCTGTTGAAAGCTCAATCTTGGCCTTTTCGGCAGCTTCTTTTAACCGTTGCAAAGCCATGCGGTCTTCACGCAAGTCAATGCCGTTTTCTTTTTTGAATTCTTCAGCCATGTAATCCACAATGCGGGCGTCAAAGTCTTCCCCACCCAAGAAGGTATCTCCGTTGGTGGATTTCACTTCAAACACGCCATCGCCGATTTCCAAAATAGATACGTCGAAGGTACCACCGCCCAAGTCATATACAGCGATCATCCCTGATTTTTTCTGATCCATCCCGTAAGCCAAAGCGGCTGCGGTAGGTTCGTTAATAATACGCAATACTTCCAAACCAGCGATTTTACCCGCGTCTTTAGTGGCTTGACGTTGGCTGTCATCAAAGTAAGCCGGCACCGTAATAATGGCTTGGGTCACTTTTTCGCCCAAATAACTTTCGGCATCTTCTTTTAATTTTTGTAACACATAAGCGGAAACTTGGCTGGGGGCATATTTTTTGCCTTCTACCTCTACCCAAGCATCCCCGTTTTCACCAGAAACGATGTGATAAGGCACCATCCCTTTATCTTTTTCCACCATTTTGTCATTAAAACGACGTCCGATTAAACGTTTAATAGAATAAAGCGTTCCAGTTGGATTCGTCACAGCTTGACGTTTAGCCACTTGTCCCACCAGGCGTTCGCCCTTGCTTGTAAAGGCCACGATAGAAGGGGTTGTTCTGGCGCCTTCACGGTTTTCTAACACTTTGGCATCTTTGCCATCCATAATGCACATACAGGAATTGGTGGTTCCCAAGTCGATTCCTAAAATTTTACTCATTTTTTGCTCCTTTTTTATTAAAATTGATACAATTTTTTTACTTGATGAACTTCATATAGGACATAAAATCATATTTTTCAATGGGCAAATTTTCTTTTTTCATTGATTTTTTATATTTTTTTGCTAAACTGGACAAAAAGGAGTTTTATATGTTACATCAAATATGGACAACATTTATTGATTTTTTTGGAAAAAATGGCGCAGAATGTTTAGGATATTTTGTGATGGCGCTGTGTTTTGGTATGTTTTTCTTGCGTTCTACTCAGAAGAGGCGATTTCATTTAATTTCTTCAGCCTGTTATGTTTTGGCAACGGGGGCATTTTTGCAGGTTATTTTTCCGATTTTAGGTTTGTTGAATCCACATTTTACATTCTCTGAAAAAGGCTATCAATTAATTCAACTTGTTTTTGTTTGTTCTGGCGCCTCTTTGGTTTGGTCTAGTGTATTTGTAAATGTTTTGGGTTTCTCTGCGTTGATTGGGATTTCTATAGCTTTTTTCCTTTTGCAAGGAACATTGGTTTATTTTGTCCAACCGATTGTTCCTGCTATTAACTTGAGCTATGTTCTGTTAACATTATCGTGGATTGTGGCGGGTTTGTCATTTCATTTTTTACAAGCAGGTGGCAAGACATCTTTGTTTGGAACCGTTGGGGACGCCTTCTTTGTTTTGTCTCTTTATTATATAGCACGTGAATTGGGGATATCTGGAACGGTTTGGTTCCCCATCATTGTGTTTGGTGGAAGTTCTGTGGTTGTTTTGATGGCACAAATTAAGTTTATGGAAGCAACTTGCGTTGGTTTTGAAGCTAATTTAAAAAAAGAAAAAGAACGCAGGACCCTATTTTGGGACATAGCCCCTTTTCCTATTTTGGTTTCGCGCCTGCTGGATGATTCTGTTTTGTACATTAATCCGCGTGCACAAGAAGTGCTTAAAGTATCAAATAATGAAACTTCTCAATTTCACCTAAATGATTATTTTATTGACAAAACAAAACGAGAAGAATTAATAACGCGGGCACGCTTGGATAAAATTGTTAATCACTTTGTTGTTCAGATGAAATCCCCAAGAACATTGGAAGATATGTGGCTTGATTTATCTGCAAGAGTGGTGGAATTGGATGGAGAATTGGCTTTATATATGAATCTGCAGAATATCACGGCCCAAAAACAAAATGAAGAAAAATTATTTAAACAAGCCTCTACGGATGCTTTGACAGGGCTTTATAACCGGCGTCAGTTTGAAGCAATGAGCTCGATGGCTTTGGCTAATTGTATTCGCCAGAAAAGACCCTATTGTGTAATGATGTTGGATATTGATCATTTTAAACATGTCAATGATACTTATGGGCATGATAAAGGGGATCTCGTGTTGCAAAAAATAGCAGATGTTTTACGTCAGACGCACAGGGCTTCAGATGTTATTGCTCGTTATGGTGGGGAAGAATTTATTTTCTTCTTAACAAATACGGATATTGAAGGTGCTAAAATAGCTGCAGAGCGCGTCAGATCAGCTGTTGAAAAAACAGTAATTATGGCGGATGATAAACAAATTCCTGTTACGATAAGTTTGGGAATCAGCGCGACTCAAAATGGAGATATTTATGCGATGACCAAAGAAGCAGATATTGCGCTTTATCATTCTAAAGAGGGTGGTCGTAACCGTTATACTGTTTTTAGTGAAGAAATGCGACAAGAAGAAGGGGAAAATGCATGAGTCGGATTTCTTTTTTTAAAGTTATTCCTTTGGTTTCTGTATTGATTACGACTTACTTTTTTTATCACGGTATTTATGGAAACAGAGGCTTTTTGAGATTGGAACAAATTCATCAAGAATATGCCAATGAACAAAAGATCGCTCAAAATATTTCAGCTGAGAAAAATATGTTGCAAAAAAAAGTTAAAGCCTTACAAAATGGAGCACCTGATTTAGTCCAAGAAGAAGCCTTACGCGTTTTGAATATGGCTGAGGAAGATAATTTAATCGTATTGGAGAGTAAATAATTGATGCAGGCTGGGACCATTCATTTTCTTTTTATCTTCCCATGTTTGTTTTTTTAGCTGCGGATCATTTAAAAACTTTGTTTGATGAAAATTTTTTATAACAAATAGACGATCTTTTCTTTCTGTGTTCTTTCTTTGAATCCATTCAATCATATCATCAGTATCATAACAATTTTTTATTTGATAATGTTCTAAGGCCTATCTTTTTAAAAAGGATCAAAATAAATATACCCGCGTGAGGATATATTTTGGGGTAAAATATGATGTTCTTGCTCGTAAACAGGATGAGTCAGCTCTCCTGTTGTTTTTCAAATATCTACAAAAGGTGTAGGGTTATTATCCTTGTAATAAACACTATATTTGACTTGCATCATTTTTTCTCAAACAATCTATCACAATATTTTAAAATGCATAGCGCTGGGATCATTAAGATACCAGTGAACCCAAAGAACAAAGGCCAGCCCATAAACTTGGCTAAAAATCCGCCTGAACTGGCAATGACCGAGAGCGGTACCATGTTGAGAGCGGTTAAAAAGGCGTACTGTGTGCCTGAAAATTTCCGATTGCAAAGGGTAGATAAATAGGCAACCCACACAGCACCGCCCATTCCAGCCAAGATGTTATCAAACAAAATGACGGCAAAAAATAAAGGCATACTGGGGCCAACCAAAGCCAATCCCGCAAAGGCGAGAGAGGTGAAAATTTCAACAAAGCCTAAACAGAAAAGCAATGGGCGATAGGCATACTTCAGCATAACTATCCCCCCTAAAACCACACCAAACATGGTAACAAAAACACCAAAAGTACCTGATACGATTGAAATTTGTTCTGCCGAAAAACCCACATCATAATAAAAAGGATAAGCCATCGGGCCCAAAACACCATTACATAGTTTATAAGCTACAACGAACAAACACAACAGACCAAAATGTTTATTGCGCAAGATAAAATCTTTGAACGGATCAATAATCAATTCTTGGAAATTAACAGGCTTGATTTCGGCTTTTTTCTCACGTACAAAACACAGCGAAATAAATCCTAATACGATGGAAATGATGGAAATTTGATAGGCCGTTTGCCATGACACATGGGCAGATAAAAAGATCATGCCAGCCACAGCCCCCAACATCCCAATACGCGCGCCGATTTGATAGGCAGAAGTTCCTTCTTTTAATTCGTCCCCTTCCAACGTGTCAATTCTCAGGGCGTCAATCACAATGTCTTGCGTGGCAGAAGCAAACGCAATCATCAAACACACAGCAAAAACGCTTGTTAAATTTTGTGTTGGACTGGAAAGTGATAGAACAAACAGACAACACATCAACAAAATTTGTGTGAGAAGTCCCCAAATTTTTTTGCGTCCGAAACGTGTTGCACCAGGTAAATTAATGCGGTCAATAAAGGGTGCCCATAAAAATTTTAAAGTATAAGGAATCAGAACCAACCCAAACAAGCCAATTTTTCCCAAATCCACGCCTTCGGTGCGAAACCAGTATTTTAACGTTCCTCCGATTAAATTAACAGGCGCTTGACTGGCTAAGCCTAGCCCCAAAAATGGCCAAATGTTCCCTTTAGTAGACAAGGTTTTTAATTTTGATAAAACTGATTTCATATTTTCCTTTCAAAAGATTTATAATATTTGCATCCAGTATACACTTTTATTTTATAATTTTCTATTTTTTTTTAATTTAACTGCTTATATATCAGAGCCTGATTTAACCTTTTATGGATGACTCTCTTTTTATGACTTCTAAGTCCCTTTAGTAATTTTTGTTTTTCTTCCCATTGAATTGCTTGAGGATCCAGTTTTAAGGGTTTTTGAGATGCTTTAAATAAATCCAAAACGGGGCCTTTTTGCCTCTTTAATTCTTCGGGTGTCCCGTCTTGGATAATAGCACCATCTTTCAAATAAATAATCCTGTCAGCAGATTCAATCTCACGTACATCATGTGTTACAACAATAACCGTTTTATCCTTGGCAATACGTTGTAAGTTATGCCAAATACGGCGTTTATTATTTTCATCTAAATTAGCGGTGGGTTCATCGTAAATAATGATTGGCTTATCTTGTAAAAAAGATTCTGCAATATTTTCCCGTTGTTGTTGTCCCCCAGAAAGTTCATTCATTTTTTTATTTTCATATTCATCAGGTGAAATTTCACCATCTAGCGCTGCTCTATGCAAAGCTTTCCTGATGGAATGAGAATCCGCTAAAGAAGAAACGCTCATCAGATTTTCCTTCAATGTCCTATGTGAAAAGAAATCTGGGCGCTGATTAACAATGGCGATTTGTTGCTCTAAATACCCTTTTGGTAGTTGTGTTAAAGGTACACCATCTAATAAGATATTTCCATCGCCTTCTCGTGTGTGTTGTAATAATTTTAATAGGGTTGATTTTCCTGAACCACTGGGGCCGGTGATCACAGTTACACCATTTCCCAAGGATAAGTTAATTCCCGTTAGGGCTGGTTTTGGGGGCTCTGCGGGGTAGGTATAGCTTACATTTTTAACCTCTATTTTCCCTTGGACTTTTTGTGGGGTTACATCACCATAAGTCAAATCGTGGGATTTATCGTATTGTAAATCTTTTTCTGTGTTGCGCCAAGAATCAAAATTTTCTTTCATACGTCCCCACATATTTGTGATACGACCAGCTGAAAACATCATAGCTGATGAAGCAGACATCAACGCCATTGCCATCCCGATATCACCAGACTGAACGGCTTTTACACCAGACCAAATACCTATTCCTATATAAGCCGTGGTGGATAAAGCCAATTGGAGTGCCCTATTTAATCTGAAACGACGATTGCGTTTATCTAAAACATCATTTGCTTGTCGTGAAAGTTTTTCTAATTGTTCAATTTCTTCTTTTTCTCGCCCTAAATTTTTAACGCGTTGATAATGTTGGACAACATCTACTTGGCGTGCTGAATATTGTTTATTTGTTTGACGAAATTCTTCGTTTGGCTGTTTATTTGATTTGGCGTTTTTGTATGTTAGATAGCCATTGAGGGTACATGTAGCCAAAGCGGTTGCGCCAATGGCTGGGTCAAGTGCTGTCGCTAAAATAGCCGAACTAAGAGCATAAGGGATTTGAAAGGTAAGAGCGCTGGTATCATTCAGTAGTTTTGTTGCATAAGAAGCGCTCTGATTTGCACTTTGTGATAGTTCAACGGATGGCTTTTTTTGTGCTTCCTCAGGAATGTTGGCAGCTTGCTGCGTTTTCTTTAAAGCTAATGGTCTTTCTGTTGAAAAATTAAAAGAATCCCAAGCTGTAGCAATATAAGTATCCACAAAACCATCAAGTCCCTTAAGGGCGCGTTCCATGGTTATAGCTCCAAAATAGGTTGCTCCTAAGGCGCCTCTTCCAATGGCTGCTGTTAAAGCGTTAATAGACCATCTGGATGCTAATGGCATTCCAATACCACATAAAATAGAACTGGCGGCCATTGCACCGTTTAAAATAAAAAACTTTTTCTTGTTGTCTTTTAATAAATTTTGCTTATAAAAGAGATAAAGTTCTTTCACTGTTTTAGAAAAAGTTTGTGAATCTGTATTTTCTTTATTTGGCATTATTAATCCTTTAAGATAACAAATTATACACCCTTATGCAGAGTATATACATTTTATTTCAAAGTTGCCACAATTTTTTTCAAAAATTTTATTTTTTTATAACCGTCCACGTTCAAATTTCCGACGTTCGTTGGAATCTAGATATTTTTTACGCAAACGAATGTGCTTGGGGGTTACTTCCACCAATTCGTCATCAGCAATATAAGAAAGAGCGGCTTCTAAAGGCATCTGTGTTGGAGGCACCAAAGCCACTGCCTCATCTTTGCCAGCAGCACGCATATTAGTCAGTTTCTTTCCCTTAATGGGGTTCACTTCAATATCGCCCATTTTGGCATTTCCACCGATAATCATCCCAGGGTACACATCTACACCCGCCCCGATAAATAAGGGGCCGCGTTCTTGAATATACCACAGAGCATACGCCACAGATTTTCCGCTTTCAGTAGAAATCAACACGCCATTGTGACGGGTTTGGATGTCGCCCTTATAAGGAGTATAGCTGTGGAAAATACGGTTCATCACACCCGTACCACAAGTATCGGTTAAAAATTCACTGTGATAGCCGATAAGTCCCCGTGAAGGCGCATGAAAAATCAATCTGGTTTTTCCTTGACCCGAAGGTGTCATTTCCACCATTTCAGCCTTGCGTTCACTCATTTTTTGAACCACAATACCGCTGTAATTATCATCCACATCCACAACCACTTCTTCCATTGGTTCCAGCTTTTGTCCGTTTTCTTCTTTGAACAAAACGCGTGGACGGGACACAGAAAGCTCATACCCTTCACGGCGCATGGTTTCAATTAAAATACCAAGTTGTAATTCACCACGTCCGGCCACTTCAAAGGCATCGGTGGTATCTGTTCTGGAAATCCTTAAAGCCACATTTCCTTCAGCTTCTTTTTGCAAGCGATCCCAGATCATGCGTGAGGTTACTTTATCTCCATCACGTCCTGCTAACGGGGAAGTATTGATGGAAAAGGTCATTGCCAAAGTGGGTGGATCAATGGGTTGCGCTTGCATAGGCTCCGTCACACTTTGATCACACAAAGTATCGGCCACAGTTGCCTTTTCAAACCCAGAAATGCTGACGATATCCCCAGCGACACCTTCGTCAATTGCTTGGTGTTTCAATCCACGGAAAGCTAAAATCCGGCTGACACGCGCAGTTTCCACAACTTTTCCATCGCGTGATAAGGCCTTAATCATTTGGTTGGTTTTAACGGATCCTGAAGTAATCCGCCCTGTCAAAACACGTCCCACAAACGGATCCATGTGAAGTGTTGTAATCAGCATTTTAAAGGGGCCATTTGCGTCCACAACAGGTGCAGGGACATGGTCAATAATTTTTTGGAACAAGGGTTCAATGTTGATGCGTTCATCATTTAGGTTTTCAACTGCCCATCCTTCACGACCACTGGCAAATAAAATCGGGTAGTCCAGCTGTTCATCGGTGGCGCCCAAATTGGCAAATAAGTCAAAAACTTCGTTGTTGACTTCCATTGGGCGAGCGTCCGTGCGGTCCACTTTGTTGATGACCACGATGGGTTTTAATCCTAATTTTAAGGCTTTTCCCACTACGAATTTTGTTTGAGGCAAGGGGCCTTCAGCTGCATCTACCAATACAATTACGCCATCCACCATGGACAAAATGCGTTCTACTTCGCCGCCAAAGTCAGCGTGTCCAGGGGTGTCTACAATATTGATGCGTGTGCCATGCCATTCAACGGAAGTGCATTTTGCGAAGATGGTAATTCCGCGTTCACGTTCCAAATCACCGGAATCCATGGCGCAGGTGGCGACTTGTTGGTTATCTCTGAAAGTCCCAGATTGCTTTAAGAAAGCATCCACAAAAGTAGTTTTCCCATGGTCCACGTGGGCGATGATGGCAACATTACGCATATTTTGACTCATTTTAATATCCTTTTCCCTTTAAAAAATAAGGCGTATTATACCATAAAAGTGTAAGAAAGTAAAGAATGAAAATAGATATTGACAATATAAAAAATACAAGCTACACTATCCCCATGACAAAAATATTTTGTATTTTGATTTTGGCTTTGGCAATAGCGGGATGTGGTCGGATTTCTAAACCACAAGCTCCCAAAGGATCCACATATCCTGAAACATACATTGTCAAAGAATAAGGGGGAGAATGAAAAAAAATCATCCGCCGGCGATGGCGATTTTTGGCAGTTCCAATTGGGATATTGCTGTTAATTGTTATTCTAGGGTTTATAAGACAGGTCAACTGATTGCTCAAAAAGGCTATACCTTGATTTACGGCGTTGGGGATGTTGGGATGATGGGCGCGGCCTATAGCGGGGCTCGTAGTGCTGGTGGTAAAGTGCTGGGTGTTACAATTCCCGTTTTGTTAAAACGTCAATGTGCTGATCCAAGTATTTTCAAACGTGGAGAGTTGAAACTTGTTAAAACCTTGGAAGAGCGTAAAAAAATCATGGTGACACGTGCAGATGTGATTTTGGTTGCTCCAGGTGGTTGGGGGACTTTAGATGAAATCGGCACTTTTGGTGTACGCTTTAAAATTGGTGAATGGCCGGCGGTCCCTGTGATTTTTTTGAACTATAATCATTATTGGGACGGCTTTTTAAAGTTCATGAAACAAATGGTAAAAGATAAAGCTGTTCGTCCAAACCAAATGGCCTTTGTTGGATCAATTCGTTCCCCTAAAAAATTATTTACAGAAATTAAGCGTGTCAAAACGCAAATGGAAAAATATCAATAATTATCCAAAAATTGTTGTAAAATGACACGGGCGCTTTCAGCATCTAAAATGTCTTTCCGTTTATCTGGGCGCATGAACAAGCTATCTCGCAGATATTCTTCAGATTTTTTACTGGACAGGCGTTCATCCACATAAAAAACAGGAATTCCAAACTTTTCGATTAAACGTTCACAAAACAGCTTAACTTGCCGGCAAGTTTCGCCTTCTGTTCCATCAGGTTGTAAAGGCCATCCCACAACAAAAGCATCCACATTTTTGGCAGGTATAATATCCTCTAATTCCTTTAATTGATGGATTATTTTAAAGGGACGCGCTGCTTTTTCGGCTATATTCCCTAATGCCAAACCAATGCGTTTGGTGCCATAATCAATTCCTAAAAAAGTTTTTGCTTGTAATTTATTCATTTTTCGCCTACAATATATAGTATCAAAATTGAGGTGAAAATGCAAACAATTTTAATGGCCGCCGATCATGGGGGCGCAAATTTGAAGAATATTTTAAAGTCTTACTTACAAAAGAAAGGCTTGTCTGTAGTGGACTATGGTCCTGAAAATGCAGATACTTCGGTGGATTATCCCGATAAAGCTTTGGAATTGATTAAAGGGATGCAAAAAGATGAATCTGCTAAAGGGATTTTAGTTTGTACTTCTGGAATAGGGATGAGTATTGCTGCTAACAGATATCCTTTTTTGCGTGGGGCGTTGGTTTTTAACCCGGAAATGGCTGAAATGGCTAGGGGGCATAACAATGCCAATGTGTTGATTTTTGGGGCAAAATTCATTTCGGAAGAAACAGCCAAAAAATGTGTAGATGTATTTTTGAGTACCGAGTTTTTGGGTGGTCGGCATGAACGCCGTGTGAATAAACTTTCTTGTATGGGAGGGGAAAAATGAAGTGTCCTTTTTGTGGCTGTGCTGATACACAGGTGAAAGATTCACGTCCCAGTGAAGACGATACCATGATTCGCAGACGTCGAGAATGCATTAAATGCCATGCGCGTTTTACAACGGCTGAGACAGTTCAGTTGCGGGATTTAATTGTGGTGAAACGCAACGGGACACGTGTTCCGTTTCAACGGGATAAGCTGGCGCATTCTATTTTATTGGCTTTGCGCAAACGAGATGTTCAATTTGATAAAGTAGATCAATTGGTGAATTCCATTGTGCGACGCTTGGAACAATTGGGAGAAAGCGAAATTAAGTCCAGTGAAATCGGAACATT
Source organism: Alphaproteobacteria bacterium (assembly GCA_017650375.1). Taxonomy (GTDB): domain Bacteria; phylum Pseudomonadota; class Alphaproteobacteria; order CAAHEQ01; family UBA3637; genus UBA3637. The sequence continues at coordinate 25,696 of JAGCFA010000042.1, forward strand.
TGTGATGGAAGCTCTTTTGCAACTGGATAAAGTGGCTTATATCCGTTATGCCTCTGTTTATAAGAATTTTGAAGAACCAAAAGATTTTGAAGATTTTGTAAATAAACTGACAGGAAAGAAAAGAAAATGACAAATCCAAAACAACCTTTTACAAATGCGCGTTTAATGGCAGTGCAAGCTTATTATGCTAAAGCTTTGAGTGGCGAAAGCTGGGATCAAGTGATCAGCCGTTTTTTGATGGAAGAAATCGGGGGCTCTGTTTTACAGGGCGAAAAAGAAGAAGTGGTCGTTTTGGAACCAGCTGATAAAAGTCTGTTTGCACATCTCACTCAATATGTTCGTGATAACGAAAAAGATTTGGAAAAGATGATTGAATCGGCCTTTTCTGAAAAAATTAAAAAGGATAAATTAGAACCGACTTTCAAGGGAGTTTTACTAATGGGGACAGCCGAATTTTTTGTGAATCCCGATTTAGATACGCCGATTATCATCAACGAATATGTGGATATTGCACGTTCCTTTTACAATGGTGCCGAAGTTAAAATTGTCAACGCCGTGTTAGATAAATTGGCACAAGTTGTTAGAGCTTAAAACGTCATTGACATCTTATTTTAAATGTGATAGCATACAAAAGTAATATTTATCCAGAGGGGGAAAAATGGAATTAAATTTAAAGAAAAATCTGTTTCGTTATGGTAAAAATGAATCCTTAACTTTTGGGGTTATTCTTGCTTTGATTTTTTTTGATATTTTGATATGGAATATTATATCAATGGGGATGATCAGCGTTGATTATCGTTTTGCAGATAACAATAATTGCTTGTCTCAAGTGGGAAGCGTTTTAAATCGTGATATTCCAACATTTTCGCACTATTCTATCAAAACAGGAAAGTATTGTACCTTGTTTCAACATGAATATAATAAGGCTGCACGGAATGAAATTGTTATAGAACTTTCAGGTCAAATTCAAAAGACACAGAAGGATATTAACCAACTTGATAGAGAAATCAGAACAAACAGACGTTCTTTAGAAGGAAATGCGACAGCCTATGGTTTGGCTATTCAAGAACAAAAAGGGCTTGATTTAGCTTATACGGAAAAACTGAAACAAATTCAAGAACAAGAAAAATTGCTGGAACAAATGAAACAAGATTTGGAACAGCAAAAACAAGTTTTTAAAGCGTTGCCAGCTGTTCAAAAATTAACGCAATATGCACGTCAAAACAGCTCTTCCATATCTGATAGATATCATTTTATGAAAAGATTGGATTTATTTTTGAGTTATATTTTTGCGATGCTGTTTGTTCTTATCTTGATTCCTGTTTTCGCACTGTTGCGTCACAGATTGATTAAAAAAGAAAAATACATTCGATTATTGCTTGTTAATCATGTTATTTTAATGGCTGTATTGCAAGGTATTTATATCACTGTTTGCTTTATTTTACATATTCTTCCAGAGACCTTATTGCGTCATTTGATTCGGTTTTTTCAATCGTTTCATTTGATGGCATTGTGGTATTATATCGCAATATTTTTATTGTTCTTGTTGTTTGCAGGGGGTGTTTATTTTTTGCAAATAAAAGGCAGACGTCGAAATTTGTACAAAAAGCTGATTAAAGGGAAGTGTTGGAGTTGTGGAGCTCGAGTGCTTGATAATGATTTTTGCTTTTCTTGTGGAGAAAAGCAGATGCGCATTTGTTCGCACTGTCACAAAAAAACATATATTAAAATGCCGTATTGTCGATTTTGTGGTCGAGAGTTACCAGAAAAGTAACTGACGATAAAAACCCTTCGAAAGAATATCGAAGGGTTTTTTTTATGGCAGGGGCAGTAGGACTTGAACCCACAGCCTTTGGTTTTGGAGACCAATGCTCTACCAATTGAGCTATACCCCTAAGCACTTTTCATTATGGCATTTTTTGTTCTAAAAGTCAAGGAGAATTTTTTGTTGTACAGTGCTAAAGTTGACAAAATTGACAAAATATGTTACAATTATCCCATGTCTTTTTTTGAAAATAGTAAAGGAAATCCACAAATTTTTTGGCATGGAACTTGTGCTGATTTTGATGTATTTTACCCACTTTCATACTTTGCTGTAGATAGGCACATTTCAGAAAGTGCAGAGTTTTATAAGGAACGACGTTATGTGCACAGAAAATTTATTTCAGACGAGGAAGCTGTGAATAATACGAATGATATGTTACAGGAACTGGAAGAAGCGTTTTCAGCTGTTTTATCAAATACACCTAATTCAAAAAGGCAAGAAAGACATCCGAATTTTAAAATTATTCCGGTTCACTTAAAAATGAAAAATCCTTTACGTCTTTCCAGTTGGGAATTTCATTTAGATGAAGCTTTAATCGGATTGGTTTGGGGATTAACGCGTCGTCCAGAAGAAAATAGTTTACACACTATAAAAGATGCCAATATCTATGCTGATTTTATTTTTAAGGATAGCCAAACATGTCCACATGATGAAGTTCAAAAAGAATTAAAAATGGGGCATTTATTTGCTATATCCCAAAATGAAGAAGAAAATCGGTATCACCTGACCGCTCAACGATTGATTTTATTCTTGGAAAAGTTGGGATATGATGCCGTAGAATATGAGTATATGAAAGATTCTGTAGATGCTTATAGAGCTGGTGAAATTAAAGATTTTGATAATCGTGCCTATGTGGTTTTTCGGCCAGAGCAAATTGTGCGTTTAGATAAAAAAACTGACTTGCCAAATACACAATCTACATCTCAAGAAAAAATTGAATTTAATAAAATTTTCTATCGCTATCAACAAACACATCGTCCCTATAAAATAGATGAAAAAGAATGGATGCATCGTGTCTGCTGGGGAACGCTTATTAAAAATCAGTTGCGTTCTAGGTAAGATTTTGGTATAATATCACCATTGACGCAACTAACGGAAAGGATCACCCAATGCGCGAATCAAAACTTATTTCCAAAAAACATAAAGAAAAACCCGCGGAAGCCACTTTGGCCAGCCACATTTTTTTGCTGCGTGGCGGTTATATGCGCCCTCTGGCTAACGGGATTTATTCCTTGCTTCCCCCAGGTAAACGTATTCAACAAAAAATTGAAGCCATTATCCGAGAAGAAATGAACAAAGTGGATGGGCAGGAAGTGATGATGCCTGTTGTGATGCCCCGTGAATTATGGGAGGAATCAGGGCGTTGGGATTCTGTTGGAACCGAATTGTTGCGTTTCAAAGACCGAACTGGTCATGATATGTTGTTGGGGATGACACATGAGGAAGCCTGTACCGCTTTGGCGCGTACCGAAGCCACCAGCTATCGTGATTATCCATTTATGCTTTATCAAATTCAAACCAAATATCGTGATGAAGCCCGTTCACGTGGAGGGTTGGTGCGTGTGCGTGAATTCACCATGAAGGATGCTTATTCTTTCCATACGGATGAAAAAGATTTGGATGAATACTATGACCGTGTAGCCAAGGCCTATCATACAATCTATCGTCGGATCGGGATTCCTGAAGTGGTGGCTATTCAATCTGATACTGGCATGATGGGCGGAAAGGTTGCTCATGAATATCAACTAGTGACAGATTCCGGTGAAGACAGAATCGTGATGTGCGATAAGTGTAAATCCTATTGGAATGCGGAGGTGGCAACCACCGAGTATTCTTATGAAAAAGAAAAACTCTTGCCTTTGGAAGAAGTGGCCACACCCGATACCAAAACGATTGAAGATTTGGAAAAGACACTTAAAATCCCCGCCACGAAAATGGCAAAAATCGTTTTCTATACCACTGAAAAAGGGCAAACAGTGGCTGCTATGATTCGTGGGGATTTGGAAGTTAATGAAACCAAATTTGCCAAAGTGGTGAAGTGCTTGTTTAATTTTGCCACAGATGCTGAAATCCTTAAAGTGGGTGGTGTCCCAGGTTTTGCGACTGGCATGAATTTAACCTGTCCTGTTTATGTGGATAAATCTATTGCGGGCGCCTATAATTTGGTATGTGGTGCCAACAAAGAAGGTTATCACTTTAAGAATTTTAATGTTTCACGTGATTTAGCAAAAGCTGAAATTGTGGACATAGCCACCGTTATTGAAGGCGATATTTGCCCCAAATGTGGTGCAAAATTGCACTTGACTCGCGGTATTGAAGTCGGGAATATCTTTAAACTCGGCACAAAATATACCGAATCCATGCACATGACTTATACCGCTGAAGATGGTTCTGAAAAAACACCAATTATGGGGTGCTATGGGATTGGCGTTGGGCGTTCGTTGGCCTCTGTTATTGAAGCACATCATGACGATTATGGTCCCATTTGGCCTCTTTCTATCGCTCCATGGCAAGTTCAAATCAATGCGATGGGCTTGGATAAAGATGGAATTCAAGAAACTGCCGAAAAACTTTATGCTGATTTAGAAAAAGCCGGCGTGGAAGTTCTTTATGATGACCGCAACTTGTCCGCCGGTGTTCAATTTGCCGAAGCCGATTTAACAGGGATCCCACTTCGTTTGATTGTTGCACCAAAGGCGCTGGCCCAAGGTATGATTGAATACAAAATCCGTGGGACAGATGAAAGAGGAATGATTCCTGTGGCTGAAGCGACAGAATTCGCACAAAATTGGATTCAAAAAGAAATGAAAAAATATCAGTAAAATTTTATCTAGAAACATACTGTTTCATCTGTTGCCATTTTGATGCCATTTGAAGTGTTTTCTTTAGTACAAATCTCAGAGCATATAGTCCCATATAAATTTTTTTGATATCGTTTATATCTTCTTTGGGAATTTTTTGTCCTGTTTGTTGTTGAAAAGTATTGTAAAACAAACGAATGTCTTTTTTGTTCCAATAAAGACGTGGATGAAATTCAATGGCGGGAATTCCCTGTTGTAAAGAATCAAAATCTAAGATTCCGACCAAACGATCTCTGTCATCTAAGCAAATATTATTTGCTCGTAAATCAGAATGGCAGATGACGGGATGATTTTTTGCTTTTAATTTTGTTAACATATGCGCGAATAAATTTTGTGTTCTTTTTTGCCAATTATCTGGAGCATACGAAATTTGCATTTTCAAAAATTGCTTAAAAAAGTCTTCAGATTTGATTAAAGAACATGGTAATCTTTCAGTGGGAATAGCCTGTAATTCTTGTGTTGCAACAGAAAGTTGTTCAAAGAAAGATTTTTTAAATTTGGGATCTTGTTTGGTGAATTCATTTGAATCAATAATATGTCCAGGGATCTTTTCGTAAAAAGAAGATAAAATTCCTTCTTCGGATGTTGAATTTAAAAAGACCGTTTTTAGCTGGGGTTGCGGAATTTGATAAGATAAATGTTGTTGCATAACAGGGGCACAGAGGCTGGCTTTTTCCCAATTATCCACGGGGGTTCTGGGCCCCGGAATTTTAAAAATAATATGACCATTGATTTCATAACTGGATGAAATCCATCCTCCATTTAAAGGCGCCAACGAATACACGGGTTCTGACACCGCTTGTTCTGCCAAGTAGCGAATCAGATGAAAATCTTTTTTTTGGTCTTCTGTTAAAAACATTTTGTCAACCCATAAAGTTAAAAATCTAAGAAAGAATAAATCTTTCCCCATATGCCTGTTCTCATCGCTTTTTCTAAAGCACTTTCACATTCTTTATGCGATAGTTCAGGCTCTGTAAAAGATCTGATGGGAATGGGTTTTCCATCTTTTCCCCCATACATACGCTTTTCCCAAAGAGTCATCTCCGCCCAAGGTTTATGGTGCAATAAATGTTCAGGACGTTTTTCTGGGCGAAATTTGTGATATAAGACACGTCCCCGATTGATAAGAATATTTTTCAAAGTTTCTTTTGTCATATTTTCTCCTGGCTATTTTTTATTATACCGCAAAAGTAGAATTTGTCAAGTTATTTTAATTTGTTCAAAATACGTTGGTGCAGAGAAAATTTTAACACTTTTTCATTTGAGTTTTTCCAGTTCAATTTTAAGATTTTCTAAATCTTTGGGTAAGGGCACTTCAAAAATCATTTGTTTTTGGGTAATGGGGTGAATAAAGCCTAATAAACCAGCATGCAGAGCTTGGCGGGAAAAAGAGCGGATATTTTCAGGCGCTCCTTTCGGGGCATTTCCATAAAGATCGTCCCCAATCAAGGGATGTTTTATACTTGTCATATGCACACGAATTTGGTGTGTCCGTCCCGTTTCCAAATGACACTTAATATGGCTGGCAGTAATGCCATAGGCACCCACCCGTTCAAAATGGGTAATGGCGGGTTTCCCACCCACTTTCACAATCGCCATTTTTTGACGATTGGTGGAACTACGGCCGATATTCTCTTCAATTCGTCCTGATTCAGGGGTGAGCCCCCATACAAATGCGTCATAAGTGCGCTGGATAGAATGGACTTCAAATTGTTTGGCAAGTCCTACATGGGCTTTATCATTTTTGGCCACAACTAACAATCCCGAGGTATCTTTATCGATTCGGTGAACGATGCCCGGACGTTTGACACCATTAATGCCGGATAATGAATCACCACAATGATAGAGCAGGGCATTCACCAAAGTTCCCGTCCAATTGCCGGCCCCAGGGTGAACGACTAATCCAGCGGGCTTATTGACAACCAATAAATCTGCATCTTCATAGACAATATCTAGGGGAATGTTTTCGGGTTCAGGATCTGGTTCAACAGGTTCGGGTGGAATGATGGTATAGGTTGCTCCTGCTACTACCTTATCATCAGGGGAAAGAGTGATCTTTTGTCCGACAATCTGTACTGCACCCGCTTCAATCAAATGAATAAACTGATTGCGTGAATATTCGGGGAAACTTTCCGCCAAGAATTTATCCAGGCGAATTTTTGAAATATCTTCAGGTGCTGTGACAGTTAAATTTTCAATCATCTTTCCCTTTAAAACCTAAAAAGATATCATGAGTCATCACGTGATTAATTTCTGTATCGCAATCAAATTCAGGCTGACGAATACCGCCCATTTTTTGATAAAAATTAAGAGCTTTTGTGTTGCCGTCTAGCATATAGACACAAAAAGATCTTCCCTTAATTTTTTCTTTAAAAGCATTGATAAGGGCTGTTCCAATTCCGACTCGCCAACAATCGGGATGGACATAAAAAACATAAATTTCATAAGGGTAAGGGACGTCTTTGTTTTTTGTTTTTCCGCCCACTAAAAAGCCAACAACACCATTTTCATTTTCGGCAACCAAATAAATTTCAACTGTTGCGATGGTTTCTTCTGTGCGTTTAATTCGTTTTTCTGTTACTTCTATTGCATCCAAAATACTATCAGGTATTAAACCCCGATAGGCTGTTTTCCAGCCCAGCACATTGATGGTTGCAACTGCAAAAGCATCTTTTTTTTCGGCAGGACGAATTTTAAGCATTATTTTCTCCCTTTAAATCCCCCAAATCCCCGTGCCGATAAAATCGGCTGGGGAATGGGAAAAGACGTAAAGCTTATTCAGCAGCTTTTGTGTCTTTCTTTTCAGCAATACGGGCTTTCTTACCGAATAAAGCGCGTAAGTAGTACAATTTACTGCGGCGCACTTTACCACGACGTACCACTTTGATTTCCACAATGTTTGGGGAATAAAGCGGGAACACACGTTCCACACCTTCACCAAAGGAAATCTTGCGCACTGTAAAGGTGGAAGCAGCCCCCGCATTATGACGGGCAATACACACGCCTTCATAAGCTTGATTACGGGTATTTTTTTCTTCCACGATTTTGCACACGACACACACGGTGTCCCCTGTGGTAAATTCAGGAATTTTTTTATTCAACTTTGCGACTTGTTCAGCCTTTAAATCTTGAATAATTTTCTTTGTCATTTTTATGATCCTTTCTTTAAATTGGTCAGATATTTTTCATACAAGTCTGGCCGTCTTGTTTTGGTTAAATTTTCAGATTGCTCTTTGCGCCAAGCGGCAATTTTGGCATGATTTCCAGAAAGCAAAACTTCTGGCACCATGCGCCCTTGCCAATTTTGGGGCTTTGTATATTGTGGGTATTCCAAAAGGTTATTTGAAAAGCTTTCTTCCAATATGGATTCAGCGTTTCCCAAAACCCCAGGAATCAAGCGAATGGTTGCATCCAGCATGGCCATCAGTGCCACTTCGCCCCCCGATAACACAAAATCACCCAAACTTATTTCTTGGATTTGCCATTTTTCCAATACGCGTTCGTCAATTCCTTCAAAATGCCCACAAATGAAAGTGGCCTCTGATAAACTGGCCCATTCTTTCGCAGTTTTCTGATTAAAAGTTTGACCCCGCGGGGAAAGATAATAAATTGGTCCCTTTGGATTCACAGAACTCAAAGCTCTATCCACCACTTCGGCCTGCATCACCATACCGGCGCCACCGCCAAAGGGGGTATCATCCACTGAACGATAATTGTTGGTGGAAAAGTCACGGATATTGATTAAGTTCAATTCCCATTTCTTTTCGGCCAAGGCCTTACCCATCAGCGAATACCCCAGCGTTCCGGGAAACATTTCGGGATAAAGTGTCAAGATGGTTGCTTTCATTCGGCCACCTCTTTCAATTCATCAGGAAGAACAAGTTCAATCTGATGATTTTCAATATCCACTTTTGGGAAAACAGTTTTGGAAAACGGAAAATCCAGTGTTTTGCCTGAATTTGTCTTGATTTCCAAAATAACGCCGGCGCCATAGTTTGGCACATTCACTACACGCCCAAAGATTTCACCCTTTACCATCACATCCATTCCCATCAAATCACAGCAGTAAAATTCACCCTCTACGATT
>JAGCFA010000043.1 GCA_017650375.1 Alphaproteobacteria bacterium
CCATTATTCGTCAGGCTGCTGAAACGGGCCAACTCTATGGTTCTGTGACAGGCCGTGATATTTGTGATGCCATTGCTGAAGCTGGCTTTAAAGTGGAACGCCGTCAAATCGAAATTAACTCTGCCTTCAAGGTCATGGGTATTTTTGACGTGGAAATTGCTTTGCACCCAGACGTTCGTCAAACCGTGCGTGTGGTGATCGCTCGTTCTGAAGCTGAAGCTAAAAAAGTGGTGGAAAAGAAAAAGGCCGCCGCTAAAAAGGTAAAAGCTGCTGAAGCTAAAGCTGAAGAAAAAGCAGAAGCTCCCGCCGAAAAGGTTGAAGAAGCCAAAGCTGAATAAGCTTTATACAAAAGATAACAACCGCCCTGATTTTACGGGCGGTTTTTGTTTTTCTTATTACATTTTCTATATTTAAAAAATGACAGAAAATTGCTTAAAATAAGGAATATTTCAAGTAATCCAGCCCAATTTTTAATGCTGATTTGATAAGCCAAATAGGTAAAACCATTTAAAAAGCTGATCAAGCGCATTTGTTGTGGTTGCAACCACCAAACGCTAAATAAGGCTGTGGAAACTGTGGCTGTAATCAAAATGGATGAAAAACCTTCATATGTAAAAAACAAAATAAGAAAATATAGACCTTGAAAAAAGACATACCAATATGCCCATTTTTTATTCAATTGCTCTTTAATATTTGCAACGATAAGCATAAAAAAGATAGCTATGGTCATATAGGCACCACTTAAGGAATTTAAAAAATAGAGTCCAATAGCCATAAGGATTTTTGAGAGTAAATCCAACAAAAGCATTGTTTTTTTAGATGGCATAAAACGACTGACACAATAAATCAGATAATTTAAAGCCGTAAAAATATATCCTAATATCGCCATATGGTCTCCTTGATTTTATTATAACAAAAATTTTAACCAATTACAATCTCATTTGTTGTTTCACAGTATGCAGCGGAAAGATTTTCTTGACTTTTGGATATTGCTGTGATAGAAAAGGATAAAGGAGGAAAAATGAAACCAATTTTATCTGCATTTATTTGTTTAAAAGGAAAAGAACTTACACAAGCTGAAGCTGCTTTGTTACGCAAATATAATCCGGCAGGGCTTACACTTTTTAAACGGAATGTCGAAACACCTGAACAGGTTAAAAAGCTGACAGATGACATCCGTGATGCTGTTGGAAGGGATGATTTTTTGATTGCCATTGATCAGGAAGGGGGCTTAGTGCGTCGCTTGCGTCCTCCATACTGGCATGACTATGTGGCGCAGCAACAACTAGGGACTTTGCCAACCAAGAAAGCTGAAGAAGCCATCAAACTCCACGCCACTCTAATCGCCAATGATTTGCGTGAACTTGGAATCAACGTTGTCTTTGCGCCTGTGGCAGATACTTTACATGCAGATACTACAGGGGCGATTGCTTCCAGATGTTTTTCAGATGACCCAAAGGTGGTCACAAAATATGCCTCTATTTTAGCAAAAACTTATATAGAGCAGGGGATTTGTCCATGTATGAAACACTTGCCCGGACACGGTCTTGCTAATACCGATTCTCATTTGGGTTTGCCTGTGATTGATGCTGAGTGGAAAAAAATTGAACGCGATTTTTTACCGTTTCAAAAAATGTCCAAGTTTATTCCCTTTGGCATGACGGCACATGTGGTCTTACCCAAAGTTGATAAAAAACCGATTACACAATCTAAAAAGGGGATTGATTTAATCCGTGATGAAGTTGGTTTTGATGGTCTGTTGATTACGGATGCTATTGAGATGCGTGCTTTAAAAGGGACTCTATCTCAAAAAACAAAGGTCAGTTTAAAGGCTGGCTGTGATGTGGTGTGTTATTGTTCGGGACATGATCAAAATAATTCCACGATGGTGGAAGATTGCGAGGAAGTGTTAAAAGCTTCAATTCCCCTAATAGGAAAAGCATTAGAACGCTTTAAAGGGGTTTTAAAAGTGCTCAAGAAATCCCCTAAAAAACAGGATATTTCAGCCCTTCAAAAACGCTATGATGCTTTAGTTGCCTCTGCCAAAAAAATAAAATTAAAAGGTCCTGATCACACTGAAAATTGGTCGGACAGGATTGTTCAAAAAGAATTACCTAAAAGAGGAAGATAAATGATCTATACAGGGCGTTTTCAAAATGTAAAAAAATACGAACAAGCTGGACTTATCCCTATCTCGATAGCGGGATATGCACCGGATTATTATAAAGGGATTCAATTTAAAACATTGGCCCCAAAGTACAGTTGGTGGAAAGAATGGCATGATAATCATCTTTCCAATGATTGGTATAAGGGAAAATATAAAGAAACCGTTTTGGATAAGTTGAACCCTAAGGTAATTGCTAATAGATTACAAGCTTTTGGAGATGATGTTATCCTATTGTGTTATGAAAAACCTGGCGAGTTTTGTCATCGTCGATTGGTTGCAAATTGGTTACGTTCGGTCGGCGCGGCGTACCCGTTTGCGAATATAGTACAACATTATGCAGAGATCTTTTTAAAAATATGCGTTGATTTTTTGAAAAATCAGAATGAACCGCTCTGTTTTTATAGATCATGAGATCTGATTTTTTTTGTTTTTGTTATGAAACTGATTGCTTTTTGATTTATATCTTGTTGAACCGATTGAGGGATATCGAAGTGAGATACCCCTTCATAAACGGTATAATGCGCTTGCTTGTTATCAATGAAAGGAATATTAGAAGGTGTCTGTTTGTTAAAAACTTTGCACCATTTTTTTATATTTTTTTGTGAAGAAATTTTGTCATCGGATCCAACAAAGAAGTGCACTGCAGTACTGCCTAATAAGTCCTTTTTTGCTACGGCATGCGTATGGTATTTTAAAAAATCCTTTACCATAGTCGAAGATACTGGAAGCCTTAGTAAATTGGTCGTTTTTTCTGGAAGTAATTTTGAAATCAATTTGATTGGTAACACCCAAGGCTTAAATTTATCAAATGAATAGGGGGCAACCAAAATCATGCTTTCCGGTGAGATGAATTTTCTTTCTAAAGCCATCAAAGAAATTAAAGCCCCATAACTGTTGGCGGTGATGACAGTGTTATTTATATTTACTTTCCCAGATAATTCTTGAGAATAATCCCAAACAGCTTTTAAATCTTCTAAACTTGAAGATAAAGTTATATCTTTTAGTTTACCATCGCTTTTGTTATGTCCTCCACCGTGCCCCATAAAATTAAATTGTAGCGTGGAAAATCCGGCTTTTTGATAAGATTCTGCGAGCTTTATTTGACTTTCTTTATCCATATGAGAATATAATCCCGTTGCTATAATGATCAACTGTCGTTGATCATTAAGGCTGTTGTTTGGACAACAAAGCCTTAATCTGATGTAACGATGATTATTTTGAACTTTTAAACTAATATTTTTTTCTATCATTTTTTTCTTGGGGGTTATAATTGGTGTTCCTAACGGGATTTGAACCCGTATACCAGCCTTGAGAGGGCTGTATCCTAACCGTTAGATGATAGGAACATTGGCTTTATTCTACAAAAAAAGTCCGTAAATTGCAAGAACTTTATTCCACCGTCACAATATAAAGTAAATTTGTGCTGCCCTTATAGCCAAATGGAATACCTGCAGTAATAATGATTTGTTCGTTCTTTTTAGCCAATTTTTGTCCTTTTGCGATTTTATTTGCTATGGAAGCAATTTGCTTGACTTCCTTAAATTTTTCACATAAGACGGGTATAACCCCCCACACCAATCCCAGGCGATTTGCAATTTTTTCATCAGTAGTCATTCCCAGAATAGGAACTAAAGCTCTTTCACGTGCAACCCGTAATGTTGTTCTGCCTGACATAGAACAAGTTGCAATGCAGGCTGGTTTATCTAATGAATGAATCATGCGCCGCATGGATGAGGTAATAGCACAAGGAATTGTGCAATCTAAAGGTAGTCGTAAAGCAGATAACAAATTGGGATAATCTGGATCTGATTGCGTTTGAAGTATAACACGTTTCATTGTTTCAACCGCCTGAATAGGATATTGTCCAACAGCTGTTTCTGCTGATAACATAACTGCATCAGCCCCCATGTAGACGGCATTTGCTATGTCTGATACTTCTGCTCTGGTCGGAACAGGGGCTTCAATCATGCTTTCTAACATTTGAGTTGCAACGACAACAGGTTTTCCTGCCAAACGACAAACAGTGATAATCTTGCGTTGCAAAGCTGGGACACTTTCCACAGGGCATTCAACGCCTAAATCTCCACGAGCGACCATAATAGCGTCTGCTTCTTTCACAATTTCATTAATGTTCTCAACAGCTGATGGTTTTTCGATTTTTGCCAAAATACCAGCTTTTCCGTTAATGAGCTTTTTTGCTAAACGAATGTCATCAGCAGTTTGAACAAATGATAAACAGATCCAATCTACCCCCATTTTTAAAGCAAACTCTAAATCCTTTTTGTCCTTTAAAGTCAAAGCAGAAATTGGAAGTATAACATCTGGAACATTAACTCCTTTATGGTCAGATAAAGTTCCTCCCACTAACACTTTTGTTTGAATCGTATTTTGAGATGCCTTTTCAACCTTCAGGATAATTTTACCATCATTTAATAATAGGTTCATTCCTTTTTTTACGGCTTTAAAAATTTCAGGATGAGGTAGATAAACGCGTTTCTGATCGCCCGGCTTTTTATTGCTATCCAAGGTAAAATCTTCTCCTTCATGAAGGATAACTTCAGGTTCTCTAAAATGGCCAACACGTAGTTTGGGGCCTTGCATATCAGCCAAAATAGTATAATGCATCTGATCTTTTTTAGATTGAGCACGAATGGTATCAATTTGTGCTTTGTGTTCAGCATGTGTTCCATGACTAAAATTCAGTCGGAAGACATTTGCTCCAGCCTTTGCTAATTTAGCAATCATTGCAGGAGAAGAAGAACCAGGGCCAAGAGTGGTAATAATTTTTGTTAATGCAATCATTTTAATCCTTTCAGGATAAATTCAATTTTTTCAGAAATACTTTGTTTTGGCCCTAGACTTTGGATGCCAGTGCCGACAATTCCTAAGCTGGCCAAATTAAAAGCATCAGGCGTATTTGTAACAGGCTCTAAACAGAAAAAATCTTTTCCTTTTGGAGCATATAAAATCAGGTGCCGAAAGGCATTTGAAGTTTGAATTTCTATGGCGATATTTTTGTTTGGATAGGAAATACGTGCTTTTCCGTCCCATGAACCAAAGCTGACATTTGTACCATTTCCGGATACCACTTGTTCATTTTTAAAGTTCAGATTATTCGGTACTGTATAGGGATGGCCTAAAATGGGATCATCTCCTCGAAACCACACTTTATTGGCATCAAATTGAATTTTAGTATCCGCATCTTTTATAAAAAATGGGTGAATGCCCATTCCATATGGCATTGGCAAAGCCACCTCATTTTTTAAAGTCAAAACAGTTTGGAATCGATTTCCGTTTAGTTTATATTCAATTTCTGCTTTATAAGAAAAAGGAAACCCTTCTTTTTTATCGTGAGTATAAGATAAGATGACAGAATTTTCTGTTTGAGATGTTATTTGTAATTTAGAACGCCACACATCTCCATGAAGCGGAAAACGGCTGAAAGAACAATTTCTGTCTATATGTCTGGTTATTCCCAGATATGGAAAATGCCCTTCTTGAATAAAACTGGCATAGGGAAGCATTGGAAAAAGGGCTGTTTGGTTTGATTCAGTTTCAGATGGATTCGATGGACGTAAAATATCTGTCCCCATATATTTAAAGTAAGAAAGTGATCCGCCCGTTTCGGGTAAGACCCCCAACGAAAGAACATCGTTTTTAATTTCAATCATTCCACAGTCCTTTTCTAAAATTCCATACGATACGGAAAGTCTGAATGCTAAAAACTCCCCTTTTCGAACAGAGTAATTATTTTTAAAAAAAGATGCAAGAAAAAAAACGCTTTTTCTTGATTTTTTTTGAAAATTAGAGTATTTTATAGAGTATGAACAAAAAAAATGCCGACATATTGGAAGTTTTAAAAAGTGGGTATAAAGAAGGCTTTTCCACTGAAGTTGCTTCTATTCAAGCACCCAAAGGCTTAACCGAAAATATTGTTCGCTTTATTTCAAAACAAAAAAATGAGCCAGATTGGTTGTTGGATTTTCGTTTGCGGGCGTTTCGTCAATGGCAAAAAATGCCAGAACCCCATTGGTTAAAAGGGGAATATGCCCCGATTGATTATCAGGATCTCTATTATTATAGTGCCCCTGATTTAAAAAAAGGTCCAAAATCTATGGATGAAGTGGATCCCAAAATTCGAGAAACGTATGAAAAATTGGGGATTCCACTTAAAGAACAGGAAGCATTGGCAGG
>JAGCFA010000044.1 GCA_017650375.1 Alphaproteobacteria bacterium
AACAAACGGCATCATACTTTTGTTTTTGATTTTTTAATTCCCATAAAATAACATCCACTGTCCGTGCTGTATTGCTGGAAAGTCTTTTGGGACGTAATTTATTTTTTAAACAGCCGTTTTCGTGGGCTATTTTTAAAATCTTTTCAGAATCGGAACTGACCAAAACGTCATCCACATATTTGGATTCAAAAGCGTATTTGACAGAATGCATGAACAAAGGTATATCTTGGAACTTTTTTAAATTTTTATGAGCAAGCCCCTGACTGTCAAAACGCGCTGGAATAATCGCAATAATTTTTTTGTCGTGATACATTTTTGTTTCCTTCTCTCTGAATATCTTAATATACATAATTCAATTCATAATGCAAGAAAATATTTTTTTGTTGAATTTTTGCTTTGAATATGCTATAAGAAATGGGATTTAAAAAGAAAGGTTTACCATGAGTCAATTTTTTGATTATTTAAAAGAACGTGGCTATGTTTATCAGGCGACGAATGAAGCTGAAATTAAAAAAAGTATTGATGGGGATAAACCGATTACTTTTTATTTAGGAATTGATCCTACTGCAGACAGCTTGCATATTGGACACTTTTTTGCGTTGATGATGTTCCGTTTATTACAACGTCAGGGGCATCATGGGATTTTAGTTATTGGTGGAGCGACTGCGCTGGTGGGGGATCCGACAGGGAAATCCGATATGCGTAAGATGATGACGAAAGAAACAGTTGCACACAATGTGGCTGAAGTCAAAGAACTTGCCAAACGTTTTATTAAAACAGATGGTGATAATCCAGCTCTTATTTTAGATAATTCTGAATGGATCAATGCGCATACCTATGTGGACTTTTTGCGTATGGTTGGGGTACACTTTAATGTGGCCAAAATGTTAGCAAGTGAAGCCTATTCTAAACGCATGGAAAATGGTGGATTGACCTTCTTGGAAATGGGCTATATGCTGATGCAGGCCTATGATTTTGTGTATTTAAACCGCAAATACGGTTGTACTTTAGAAATTGGTGGTTCTGATCAATGGGGTAATATTGTGGCTGGCACAGAACTCAGCCGCAAAATGAATATTCATGATGAAGGCAAATCCCATGAAGAACGTCCAGATACTTTTGGACTTACTTGTCCGCTTTTGATGACTAAAGAAGGTAAGAAGATGGGTAAAACAGAAAGTGGTACATTGTGGGTAGCTCGCGATAAAACAACCCCCTATGCTTTCTATCAATATTTCTATAACATAGCTGATGAAAATACCGAAATGTTGCTCAAATTATTCACGGATATTCCAACAGACGAAATTGATGCTTTGTGTAAATCTGATATTGTGGCTGCCAAAAAGCGTATGGCCTACGAAGTTACAAAGCTGGTGCATGGCGAAGAAGAAGCTAATAAAGCGGTGGAAGCTGCCAAGGCTCTGTTCGCCAAAGGAACAGATATGTCTGATGTGCCGACTACAAATTTAGAAAAATCTGTCTTAGAGCAGGGGATTGGTATTTTGGATTTTGTTGTCAAAGTGGGCTTTATTCCTTCAAAAGGGGAAGCAAGACGCCTGATCCAACAAAATGGTCTTTCTTTAAACGGACAAAAGGTTACTCTTCCTGAACAACACATCACTATGTCTGATGTCGAAAAAGATGCTCTTCTTCTTCAAAAGGGTAAAAAGAACTTCTTGCGTGTTGTTGTGAAATAAAAATCCAAAACTTTAATCTTTTTAATTGCGATTGAAGGAGTGATGTGAAGGTGTGTAAAGCCTAGATAGATTTTTCTTGCCTTGATTGATACAATCAGGACAAATAGGAGAAAGACCAGCATGTTTTCTGGATAATCTTGCCTCTGTCATTTCAGCTAAATTTCCTGACATTTGTTGTTGCATGACGCATTGGTCATTTTGACAATGCGGTCCCAACAGTTCATAGGTATTAATACGTCCGGGAACAGTCAAGCCTAAAATGTGGCCGAATTCATGTTGAACTAGGGTTTTAAAATTTTCTAAAAGTAAGCGATTGTTTCCATCAATGAAGCGGTGTGTTGAAACAACAGAAAGGGCATTTTCGCAAGACAAACCAAAGCAAAAATTCAATGGCCGACCTCTTTGATCTTGTCCATATAAATCATGATGGGTCATTAAAATACGCCATCCTGGCATTCTTTTGCAAGAAGGACCAGACGTTAAATCAAAAATCAATTGTGAAGCATTTAATTGTTTTTTATTGTACCAACGGCCTTCTTTTTCTGCGGCTTCTTTTGCTCTGGACAGATACCATTCTACGCTTTCATAAGGTTTTAAAAGAAATTCGCCATTTTTATAGATATGAGCATTTTTACTCATCCAATTTCCCATGTTTTTTATTTGGAATAAGTGTCGATTACCAGAAAAAGATGATAAGACGTCATTTACGGCATCGGCTACGTGTGGTACCAATGCTTCCATTCCATTTTCATGCATGATCAAGATATCTTTTACTGGCATATTTTCTCCTTTTTGCGGAAAGTATTATACCACAACTTTTATTTTTTGTCAATTTTTTATCATATATGACTTGATTCTTTAATCCATTTTTTTATTTGCGCATTTTTTTGGGCTTTTTTTTCTTCATGGCGTTCAAGAAGATCTATTGAAAGGGTCAGTAATTGAGTGTCATCTCTTACTTTGGATTTGCTTTTTTCAGAATCAGGATTAATATGCGCAACGTCATTACATTCTTTAATTTTTTCTTGCAAATAAGATACTTCCTTGATGGTTAAAATTCCTTTTTGAACCAGGTCTTGCCAATAAGCTTGTTTTCCCTTTTTTAAAGATTTGTCTTCATAAATAGACAGAATGTCTAAAATATCAGACATATACTCTAAATTATCAGCAGTTTCTAAATTTTCTACGATATTTCCCAGGGAATAAAATCGATCTGTCTTTTGGGGGATCATTAAAATTGTGCAAAAATCTTCATAGACTTTTTGGGGGTTAGATAAAAAAGCTTTTACTTCTTTTGGATGGCGCACAGAATCGCGTATTTCTTGATAACGAATTGCTTTAGCTGCACCTTTTATAAGACCAAATTTTTCCCCGAAAATATAAATCGCATTTTTGTTTTTTTTAAGGTATTCCAATACTTGATTTTGGATTGGTTTAGATTGGGTTTGAGGATTTTCTTTTAAAAATTTTTGGAATTGAGAGCTTTGAATAATTGCTTGAGAATGGGAATGAACCAGCTCTGGAACCAAGGTTTTTCTGAATGGTTCGATTAATTCTAGAACAGCTTGCTTAATGGAATTGATGGATGGTTGACGTTGATAAATTTTTTGACACACTTCATCTGTAAAGAATTTTTTAGCTTCCTCATTTGTTGGGAAAGTATCTCCTTCGCATGCTTTTAAAACAGATCGCATTGCTTGCTTGATGCCTGGAATGGACCAAATTTTTTCTGCGTCCATCCAAAAATTAAAATCAACATGAACTTTTTTTTGGCCGTCCTCTGAAAAGAAATTGCCTTGTAATTCCCATATATTATAAAACCACTTTACTTTTCCTGCTTTAATAAAGTCAACTCTGGAATCACGTAAGGTTTGCCTGTCTTGATAGGAATATTCTCTTATCCTATCTGGTTCTATCCTCATTTCACCGCTTCCATAAAACAGAACATCTGTTTGTGAAAATGCCTCTTTCTTTTTAAATTTAAAAGAAGGGGATAGTATTTCATATGAAGGTAAACACACGTATTTCAACGAAGTAAACTTATCTGATAGTTTGCTTTTATTTTCTGCACTGCATACATCCATTAAACGAGTCATGCTCTTATTATACACGAAAAAGCCTAAAAAGTCAATTTTGTAGAATGTGAAGCAACTGATTGGAATTATAGATTTGCTGACAAACCGACGGGCGAACTGATTTGCCTCCACGCTTATCGCTTATAAAAAAAACATCCATAAAGGCTGGTTTTTCTATAAATGGTCGGAGCGACTGGATTCGAACCAGCGACACCTAGCTCCCAAAGCTAGTACTCTACCAGGCTGAGCTACGCTCCGAACTTTTTGAATTCTACTTGATTTTTATAAAAAAAGCAAGTCTTTTTTCCAAAATTTTGAAAATATATAAAAAAAAGTCTTGACAAAATATAAAAAATATAGTAAAATGGACGCTGTCCTGTCTGACAGGATCAGATGTTTGTGTCATTTAGTCTCCCTATATTAACGAACATCTGCGTGGAAAGTGCGAAACCTCCCCCTTTTTTTATTCGCCTTTCTGCATTTGTCCCCCAAAGGTTCGCCTTTGGGGGATTTTCTTTTCTAATAATTTTCTTGTATTAGCTGCTTTTTTGCTAAGACATCTTTGGGAAAACCTTTTTGCGCGATGCTGTGATTATGATATTCTTCCAAAGAAGAAACTTCTTTAATAGGGGTTATCCAATCAGGTAACTTTATTTTTTGGTTCTCATCTGTCAGTTCGATTTCCAGTAAAGCTTGATCTGATAAGTTGTCGAAAGTATCCAGTTCAAAGTATTGTCCCTTATCCAGGAAACACCACCTTGTTTTTGTTAGGATAGTTTTAGCTTCTGTCAGTAAAGAAAGATATTCTTGATGTGATATTTTGCGCTCTCTTTCTATGCGTTTCATTGGTGAAAAACTTTTCTTTTCAGTATAAAAACAGGTAAAACCTTTTTCATCACCTCTTTCACGAATACGTCTTTCTGTATCGCCTATGGGTGGTAAATAGGCCTGTACAATTTTTTGAGGGATAGCTCCCCTTTCTTTTAAAAGCCCTTCGCTGGGGCGTTTAATTAAAAATTTGCGTTCAATTTCTAAAGGAACAGGGATGCCTAAAACTGCAAAAACTTCATGGCATAGACGATTGACTTTTTCTTGAAAATTGCTTGAATTATCAATGACGCGTAAATGAGGATGACCGATATAAGCTTGTTGAGTGCGTTCATCTGTCAAACGAGCCACGTCTAAATTATTTTCTCGGCGTGCGGGGTTATTGGCACAAGTATAAAATTCTTCAGCTCCTTTGGCTGCTGTTACTAAATGAAAGACCGCATCATATCTGTTTAAAACCTCGTTGTACATCATGTTATGGCGTTGGATAGCTTTTTCATAATCGTTTGGTTGCATATAAGCCAAACAATCAGGGATGCCTCTATCTAGCAAGATGACAGATTTTGGATACAAGCTGGCGGCTTCTTTTGCCATTTTTTCTTTGGCTAATTGAAATTCAATCAATAATTTTTCATAGGCCAACAAACCAATTTCCGGCACCTGAATCCCAGATAGTGTCATTTCAGTAGAAGCTTCAGAAACCGTAATAACCTTGTATCCTTTTTCGGTTAAACGTTGTTCTAAAGTACTCAGACAAGTTGTTTTTCCTGCACAAGGACCACCTGTAATGACGATTTGTGTAACTGACATTGTTTTCCTTTCATTTTGAACATTAAAAAAGGACGGGGTTTTCCCGTCCGCTTTGGTTTAGAAAAATCCTCTTTATCTGATTTCGATAAAATATGTCATTTTTTCTAAACATATCTTTCTTTTATCAGTTCTTTTGTAGAATGTCAAGAAAAAAAATGGGCCACTTTCGTGACCCATCCAAAATAATTTTTGTAATTTGCTTAACGCTTGCTGAATTGGAAGCGTTTGCGAGCCTTTGAAAGGCCTGGCTTTTTACGTTCAACCACACGACTATCGCGGGTCAAGAATCCAGCTTTCTTTAAAGCGGTGTGTAATTCAGGTTCAAACAAATCCAAAGCGCGACTGATACCATGGCGCAAAGCATAAGCTTGACCAGACAATCCACCACCCGTGGCAGTACATACGACATCAAATTGACCTTCGCGGTTTGTAACGACGAATGGTTGATTGATAATCATTTGCAACACAGGGCGGGGGAAGTAATTCTTTACATCCCGATCATTCACAGTGATTTTGCCTTTACCCAACTTGATAAACACGCGGGCAATGGCGTCTTTTTTCTTTCCTGTGGCTTGAGAGCGACCAAACTTATCCTTTTTGGGTTCGCGTTTGGCGGGAGCTTCTTCCTTTTTCACTTCAGCTTTGACTTCTTCTTTAGCAGGGGCTTCAACGGCCTTTTCCACAGTCTTTAAATCTTCCAAAGTTTTTTTGGCAACTTTAGCGACTTTCTTTTCCACAACAACAGTAGCGACTTTATCAGCCTTTTTGGTGGCTGTTTTTTTATCAGCAGCTTTTTTTGTTGTTTTTTTAGCGGTTGTTTCTTTTTTAGCGACCATTATGCACCTCTCTTATTCTTACGGTTTTTACCGGCAATGTCCAAAACGATTGGGTTTTGGGCAGCATGTGGATGTTCAGCACCCTTAAAGATGCGTAATTTTGTCATTTGCTTGCGCCCCAATTTGTTGCGGGCAATCATGCAAGAAACGGCATCCATCAACACGCGTTCAGGATGTTTTTCCAATTGGTGTTTCAAAAGGATTTTCTTAATCCCACTGATGAAGCCAGTGTGATGGAAATAAGCTTTTTGAACATCTTTTTTACCTGTAAAGGCGATTTTTTCAGCATTGATGACGATCACATAGTCGCCACAATCTTGGTTCGGGGTAAAGCAAGCCTTGTTCTTACCACGTAAGATGGTGGCAATTTGACTGGCTAAACGACCCAATACAACATCGGTTGCATCGATTAAGTACCACTTGACATCAGCGTCAGCGGGCTTAACCATTTTTGTTTGTTTTGTTGTCATTTTATAATCCTTTTTTGTTAAAAACGAATGCATTATACACCTAAACTTCCCAAATGTCAAGCACTTTTTTATGTGGTACTATATTGCCTCATTTTTAGGTAGAGACATTCAAATTTGTTTTAAATGTGCCACTGCCAGCATTACAAAATAATTTTTTACTGACTTTATCAAACATACATGCCTTGCGTTCTTCTTCGCCAATCTGTGGCGAAAGAACTGGGATGAAATCTCGGACAAGAGTGCCATTATCCCAGATTTTACAATAATAAACACTCTGCGCTCTAACTTGATTATGTAGTGAACCAGCATTATTCACACCAAATAACCACAAACTATATGACCCAGTAAATGATGCAGTTGTGAAAGACAACTTTTCTGAGCCATCAACCTTAAGTGAAGTCCCTGACATATAATATGTATGAGGGTTTGCTAACTGGCTAGCCTTCATAGACGTTGTTGTTTCTTGCGTGGTTGTTGTTCCGTGAATAAAACGGAATTTTTCCAAACCATTACTTGGTGTCATGTTCATATAAGCTAGGTCAAACGCTTCTGAACTTGCTGACAATCTTGAACCAAATAAATGGCTGTCAGCTTGAGCAACGCTTCCTGTGACTGCACATCTATATTCTGCTTCCGTAAGTTGTGTTGGATAAACCCCAGTATCAATCCACTGTGTTCCTGTGCTTTCCAGATATTCCACTCTCTTACATCCGTCTTTACAAGAATGAGAGGAGGTATCACAAATCATACAGTCATTTTCGGTGTTGCAATCAGTATTGTCATCACAATAATCAGCAGGGGCTTCACATTCACCC
>JAGCFA010000045.1 GCA_017650375.1 Alphaproteobacteria bacterium
AGAGGTACTAATTATACAAGATTTTATAGTAGCAGCTATAGTTATTGTCTTCCATGTAGTTGTTCTGATGGTTATAAAACAACTGCCGATGAATGTGCCCAGTGCAATGATAGTGCTTATCCTCGTATGATGAGCGGACATTATTGTGTCTTGGCGCCGGATTGTTTTGGTCATGGGACAAAGACGAACGGGACTTGTATTTGTAATACAGGCTACAGCGGTACCAACTGTGAAACTGAATGTTCCGGCAATGGGACAATAACAAATGGTGTCTGCGTCTGTAATTCGGGTTGGTACGGCCCCTTGTGCGATTCCGATTGCGATGGGATTAAGAGTAAATATGGAAGTTGTTACGACTGTTCTTCTATCACTGACACTGATTGGGTATATCCTACGTCAGCTTCTGAATGTTACAGATGCGATAACACTTTTTACCATAATGATAATCCTACAGAGTATCCGGATTCTGGTTATTGCTATCCTTGTTCGACAGGTATTGAACACCGAGCAACGGAAGCTGAATGCAATAGGTGTAATGGTGTAAGACAGATGCTGAATGATAATCTTTGTATTTTAACAGACTGTGGTTCTGGGAAGGTTCATGTTGGTGGACGTTGTACAAGTTGTAATTATTATGGACCATGGAGCTACGACGGAGATTTTTTTAATGAATATTACCTTTGTAATAATGTTCGTGCGACCTATAATGTTAAAATATTCGGAGCTATAAGTGTGATTCGGGATTGTGGAGAAGGCAATATTCACAGATGGGATGGTGAATGTGATAATTGTAGAGATGGAAAACCATTTGAAGTACTTATCCCCAGTGAATGTACTACTCAATGTGGCTATACTTATGATTCTTCGACTAATAAATGTGTGTAGATTTCTAGTGATAAATTTTTTAAAGTCTCCTCTTGTCTTCTGAAATTTTTTCCCTCGCCTTTTGGTCAGGTTGTCGGGCGCCCGTTTGGGCGCCTATATCAATTCATGGTTGTATGAAACAACCGTTGCAACTTAAAAAAGGAGAAAATAATTATGCAATTAGGAACTCGTTATCCCACACTGGCGTTTCATACCGGTGGGGCAGGGCTGGCGGAAGATGGTATTCCTCCACAACCCTTTGAAACATTTTGTTATGATTCTGCTTTGATGCAGGCCAAAATTCAAGACTTTAACGTCATTCCCTATACATCAGTTTTGCCACCGGAACTGTATGGCAATATCGTGCCTGTGGAACAGGTGGAAAAACACTTTAAACATGGTGCAGTCTTAGAGGTCATCATGGCCGGCAATGGCGCCCGCGCCGAAGAACATAAAGCCATCGCAACAGGTGTTGGTATCGTCTGGGGCAAAGACAAACGCGGTAAGTTCTTGGGCGGTTGGGCTGCCGAATACGTGGAATACTTTGACACCTTCATTGATGATGATATTGCCAAAGCTCACTGCGAAATGTGGCTCACAAAATCACTGAATCATGAATTACAAATCCGCGGGTGCCAACAACACAGCGAATTTCAATTCTATCACAACTTTGTGAATGTGACGCAAAACTTTGGCTATTGTTTAACAGCGTTGGGCTTTTTGAATTTTGAATATGCTCCGCTGGTGGATTTGAACACAAAAAAGAAAAAATAAAAATCACGGGCAATCCGTTCGGGTTGCCCTTTTTAAAAGGAGATTCTAATGACAAAAAATACAATGAGTACAGCCGGCAAGCTGGGCGTCATGGGTCTGGCCGGTATCGTCGTCAGTTCCATGATTGGGGGCGGTATTTTTTCGCTTCCGCAAAATATGGCGCAAGGGGCAGCGGTCGGCGCTGTCATCTTGGCATGGTTGATCACAGGATTTGGGATTTATTTCATCGCAAATACTTTCCGCATTTTAGCCACTGTTAAGCCTGATTTAACTTCAGGGATTTACATGTACGCTCGCTCTGGTTTCGGGCCTTATATGGGCTTTAATATTGGGTGGAGCTATTGGCTCTGTCAGATTTTCGGCAACGTGGGGTACGCGGTAATTACCATGGATGCCCTCAATTATTTCTTCCCTGGCATGTTTACAGGGGGCAATAATTTGAATTCCATTATCGGCGGATCTCTGCTTATTTGGGGCTTTAACTGGTTGGTCTTGCGTGGGGTCAAACAAGCCACCCAAATCAACTTGATTGCGACAATTGCGAAAATAGTTCCGCTTATCTTATTCATTTTGATTTTGGCGTGTGTGTTCAGCTTCCGCCAATTTGACTTTGACTTCTGGGGACATATGCATGGTCATAATTTGGGCGACTTAACCACCCAAATCAAAAGCACGATGTTGGTGACGCTTTGGTCCTTTATCGGTATTGAAGGGGCTGTGGTTCTCTCGGGTCGTGCCAAAAGCCAATCCGATGTTGGCCGTGCGACCATGCTCGGCTTTTTGGGCTGCTTGGCTATTTATGTCTTACTTTCCGTTTTGCCGTTTGGCTTAATGAGCCAATCAGAACTCGCCAAAATTGCTAACCCTTCCACCGCAGGTGTTTTGGAACACGTTGTGGGTAAATGGGGCGCTTGGATGATGAACATCGGTCTGATTATCGCTATTTTGGCCAGCTGGCTCAGCTGGACAATGATTGTTGCCCAAATGCCTCAGTCCATGGCGCAAAACGGGAACTTCCCAAAATGCTTTGGGGTGGAAAACACAGAAGGCGCACCTTCGGTTTCCTTGTGGGTCACCAGCTTTATGATGCAATTGGCGATGCTCCTTGTCTATTTTTCCAATAATGCGTGGAATACGATGCTTTCCATTACAGGCGTGATGGTACTGCCCGCTTATTTAACCAGCTGTCTGTACCTGTGGAAAATCTGCTCGGATCATGAGTTCAATCAGCGCTTGGGCATCTCACGCTTTTCGGCACACTTGACAGCGGTTTTGGGTAGTGTCTATGCCATTTGGCTGATTTACGCAGCAGGCCTATCCTATCTCTTGATGGCGGTTGTGTTTATCGCACTGGGCTTACCTGTTTACTGGTGGGCCAGAAAGCAAATGCTGGGAAGCAAGCAAGTATTTTCCTGCACCGAAAAAGTCATGGCATGGATCATAGGCTTAGTGGCTATCATCGCCCTCTACGCCTTCATGCATGGCCTGATTAAAATATAAGAAAAACCCTTGATTTTTCTTAAAAGGCATAGTATAAGCAAACTATGCCTTTTTTAATTTTTGCAGGTTTATTATATACTTTGGCAGTGGCCCTATTTGGCTATATGATTTTTTCGTTTTTTTATTTTAGGGGCTGGAATAATCCACCTTATATCCCTTCATTTGGCAAATCAAAAAAGACAGTTGTTACCGAGGTTTTCAAACTTTTAAGCGGGGCTAAAAATCCCCTAAATATCGCTGATTTGGGTTGTGGCGATGGTTCATTACTGGCTGGTCTTTCTCCAAAATTCCCCCAGCACAAATTCTTCGGCTACGAATGGGATCCCCTTCCTTTCAATATAGCCAAGCGTCGCCTTAAGAAATATAAAAACACCCACATTATTCGGGCTGATCTCATGAAAATCAACCTTAAACATTTGGATATAGTCCTTTGCTAT
>JAGCFA010000005.1 GCA_017650375.1 Alphaproteobacteria bacterium
TGATGTTGTGGTGGCTGGTTTGAATGAACCAACATGTTATGTTTTAGAGGCTTCTTTGAAAGAGCTAGAGGCTTTAGCCGAACGTTTTGATGTGGAAAAAATTCATTCTCTAAATGCAGAATTAACAATTTATCCAGGGGATATTGTGCGGATCAAAGGAAATATAAAGGCTTTAACACAACGAGAATGTGTTGTTTCTTTGGAAAAATTTGATGAAAAAATGGAAGAAAGTTTTGAGGTGCTCTATGCGGATAGTATTCCTTCTGATTCAGACGAAATTATAGATATAATTGACAAGGGGCGAATTCATTTAGGGGAAATTGTGGCAGAACAATATGGGCTGGCTTTAAATCCTTTTCCCAAAAAACCTGGGGTTAAAAGTAGTTATGGTGAGGTTGAAGAAGAAGGGCAACATCCCTTTGCGAACCTTGAAAAAATTTTGAAAAAATAATAGACTTTTTTTAAAAAAGGTGTTAGATTCTTAAAATCACTGAAAGGGGATTAAAATGGATGAATTTGAAAAAATCAGGGCTTTTTCTGAAGAATTAGGGAAAAAAACAGAAGAAGCTATTGTGGCTGAAAATGATGAAAATATAGAAGTGCCGGAACCAAAAGAAGAGGGGGCGCTTGTTGAAGAATCAACAGAAAATGCAGATTTTCTTGAAAATTGGTCAAACTCGACAGAAAATACAGAAGAAGTTCGTCATTTGTCAAAAACTTTTTGGATTGTTCTGTCAGCCGTAACATTACTTTTGGCTTTGTTAATAGTGGTTATTTATTTGTTGTTGAAAGGCCCTATGGAAAACGATGAACCGGTTATTATTGCGCCAACCCAGAAGCCAGTTAAGATGCGTCCTGAAAATCCGGGGGGTATGGTAATCCCTGATCAAGATAAGGTTATTTATTCTCGGATTACACAGGATACAATTCCGACCAAAGTGGAAAAATTATTCCCAGAAGAAGAAAAGCCTGTTATGCCTCAGGTGGTAGAGGAACCGCTTCAAGACGCAGCTCAAGAAGAAAAAGTGGTTGTTGAAGAAGTTGAGCCAGAGGAAATTGAAGTTATTTTAATGACACCGGAAGAAGTGAAACCTCAAGAAAAAACACAACCAATTTCAGAAGGAAAATCGGTAGAAAAGAAAACAAAACAACCCAAAAAGGCTGTTGAAACACCTAAGAGAACTTGGAAAGTTCAGTTGGCTTCTTTAACCAGCAAAGCTAAAGTAGAAAAGGAATGGCAATCGATTTCTCAAAAGCATAAAGCGCTGGTATCTGATATGCCTATGCAGATTGTGTCTGCCGAAATTCCTGGAAAGGGTACTTTTTATCGGTTACAGGTTGGAGCTTTTGAAACTGAGCAAATGGCCATTAATCTGTGTGCCAAACTTAAGAAACAAAAACAAGATTGTATCCCGGTAAGATAAGGAATTTTATTGTTTTTGATCTTAAGTAAAAGAAAATCCATTTTTTAATGAAAGTGAAAAATAAATATGACTTCAATTTATACTTTAACTACTTGGGTTATCCCTTTGTTATTATGTGTTATTTTGCACGAAGTTGCACATGGATATATGGCTTTAAAGTTGGGGGATAAAACCGCTTGGTTGATGGGGCGCTTAACACTGGATCCGCGTAAGCATATTGATCCGATCGGTAGTATTTTGGTGCCAGGATTACTTCTTTTATCAGGCAGTAAAATGCTTTTTGGCTGGGCAAAGCCTGTTCCTGTGGATTTTAATCGCCTGCATCATCCTAAACGTGATATGGGGTTGGTAGCATTGGCAGGTCCTGCGGCGAATATTTTGTTGGCCATTGTTTTTGTTTTAATATGGCGTTTGATATTAGCTGTTTTTCCTCATGATTCCCAAATGACAGCTTGGATGGTAGCTAACTTAAGAAACGGAATTGGGCTTTCATTAGTATTGGCATGCTTTAATTTATTGCCTGTTTTGCCGATGGATGGTGGGCGAATTGTATTTTCTTTGTTACCCAAAAAATATGCTAATATTTATCAAGAATCAGAAAAGTATGGACTTTTTATTTTAATTGTTGTATTATTTATCCTACCCAGTATGGGATTGAATATAGTGGGCTGGTTTATTGGCGCACTATACCCGCTCTTTGAAGGGCTTTTGAATATTTTTATGTAAGGAGAAAAAATGTTAGATATCAAGCTTGTTCGTGAAAATCCGGAACTCGTAAAGGACAATATTAAGAAAAAGTTTCAAGATTCAAAGCTTCCATTAGTTGACGAAGTAATTGAATTAGATAAGAAAAATCGCGCTGTGATTACTGAAGTGGAGGCTTTGCGTGCCAAAAGAACGAACCTGTCAAAACAAATTGGTGCTTTGATGGGGCAGGGGAAAAAGGATGAAGCAGAAGCCATCAAGAAAGAAAGTCAAGAAATTGGTCAAAGAATTATAGAATTAGAAGCTGAACAGGAAAAATTGGGCGAAGAAGTCCGTACTCGCATGATGGTTATTCCAAACATTATTGACCCAAGCGTTCCTGTTGGTAAAGATGATACCGAAAATGTGGAAATTGAACGTTTTGGTGAACCAAAAGTGCCTGACTTTGAAATTCCATATCATGTGGACATTATGGAAAGTTTTAATGGGGTGGATTTTGATTCCGCCCGTCGTGTATCTGGAAATGGCTTTTATTACTTGCAAGGGGATATTGCCCGCTTGCATTCAGCTGTTCTTACCTATGCTCGTGATTTTATGATTGACAGAGGCTTTACCTATTGCTTGCCTCCCTTTATGATTCGTTCACAAGTGGTAACCGGTGTGATGAGCTTTGCTGAAATGGAAGCCATGATGTATAAAATTGAAGGCGAAGATTTGTTCTTAATCGGAACTTCTGAACATTCTATGATCGGTAAGTTTATTGATCAAATTATTCCAGAAGAAAATTTGCCCTATAATTTAACTAGTTATTCTCCATGCTTCCGTAAAGAAAAGGGCGCTCATGGGTTAGAAGAACGCGGGGTCTATCGGATTCACCAGTTTGAAAAACAAGAAATGATTGTGGTGTGCAAGCCTGAAGACAGTATGAAATGGTATAATCAACTGTGGAAAAACACAGTGGATTTGTTCCGATCGCTAGATGTTCCTGTCAGAACACTGGAATGCTGTTCAGGGGATTTGGCAGACTTAAAGGTTAAATCTTGCGATGTGGAGGCTTGGTCGCCCCGTCAAAAGAAATACTTTGAAGTTGGCTCTTGTTCTACTTTGGGGGATGCACAGGCTCGTCGTTTGAAGATTCGTGTGGCTGGTAAAGACAAAAAGTATTTCCCGCATACATTGAATAATACAGTGATTGCTTCACCGCGTGCGTTGATTGCTGTCTTGGAAAACAATTTGCAGGCTGATGGTTCTGTTTTGATTCCAAAGGTTTTACAGCCTTATATGGGGGGTAAAACAGTGCTGACACCTGTTAAAAAATAAACATTGACAGAAATATTAAATTTTGCTAAAATCCTTTCAGTCTTTAAACTGAAGGGATTTTTTTATGGCAGAAAAACAAGATTTTACAAAATTTAAATTTGCGGAAAAATTTGACTGTTTGCCACTTGGTATGCGATTGGCGCCCGGTGCCGCTAATTTATTGGATTTAAGCGTTACCCATGTGGATATGATTCCTTCTGGATTAAAAGGTATTAGAACGATTATTTTTTCCAAAGAGCCACTTTATATTTCCCCTGATTTTGACGGAGAAGTATTAGTTCCGGGGGGTAACTCTGGTATTTGCTTTATGGCAAATGATTTAATTAAACAAGCAAAGGTCAGATATAGCGCCAATCAGGAAATGGTTGAAAGACCGCGTTATATTCAAGAAGAAAAAGGTTCTTTGGCCCTTTGTTCCTTGCCGAAGAATATGCATGTTGTTTTGCAAAATTATGCAAATTATTATTTGGATTTGACTGAAACAGATATTGTCAAAAAACAAAATCTGGAAGGTTTTAAAGACATTATTTTATATCCTAAGAAGAATCAATTAACAATAAATGCCACTCAAAAAATTCTCCATCATCATGGACGTCAAATGGTACATCAAAAACCAAGAATTAAGGAATAAAATTAAAGCCCCGATTTTTCGGGGCTTTTCCTTACTTTCTTTCAATGGGTTTATATTTGATGCGGTGCGGTGTATCGGCATCAATCCCTAAACGACGCTTGCGGTCGGCTTCATATTCCGCATAGTTGCCTTCAAACCATACAACTTGGCTGTCACCTTCAAAGGCAAGGATATGTGTTGCCAGCCTATCCAAAAACCACCGGTCGTGGCTGGTAATGACAGCGCATCCGGGGAAATCCATCAACGCTTCTTCTAGCGCCCGCAAAGTATCCACATCCAAATCGTTGGTGGGCTCGTCCAACAATAACACGTTTGCGCCAGACTTTAACATCTTGGCCATGTGTACGCGGTTACGTTCACCGCCCGACAGCATGCCGATTTTCTTTTGCTGATCAGCGCCTTTAAAGTTAAATTGCGCCACATAAGCGCGACTAGGAACTTCGCGTTTGCCGAGAGTCAGCATATCATTCCCGCCTGAAATTTCCTGCCAGACAGTATTATCATTATTTAAAGAATCACGACTTTGATCCACATAGCCCAGCTTCACTGTTTCGCCCACTTTAAAAGTACCTGCATCAGGTGTTTCTTGTCCTGTAATAATCCGCATCAAAGTTGTTTTACCCGCACCGTTTGGACCAATAACGCCCACGATACCACCGGCGGGCAGGTTAAAGCTCAAATCATCAAACAACAGCTTGTCGCCAAAAGCTTTACGCAGACCTTCTGCTTTCAAAACCACATCGCCCAAACGAGGGCCAGCTGGAATCACAATTTGTGCGACATCAGGCACTTTTTCATTGGATTTCTTTAATAATTCTTCATACGCAGTAATACGTGCTTTGGATTTGGCTTGACGGGCTTTGGGTGAGGAACGTACCCACTCCAATTCTTCTTTTAATGTCTTTTGACGTTTATCTTCGGCATTTTGTTCAATTTGCAGACGCTTTTCCTTGGCCTCCAACCACTTGGTATAGTTGCCCTCATAGGGGATTCCTTCACCACGATCCATTTCCAAAATCCAGCCCGTCACATTATCCAAGAAATAACGGTCGTGCGTAATCATGACAACAGTATTCGGGAAGTTCTTTAAATAAACCTGAAGCCATGCAACTGATTCTGCATCCAAATGGTTGGTTGGTTCGTCCAATAACAGCATATCTGGTTTGGAAAGGAGTAGGCGACACAAAGCCACACGTCTTTTTTCACCACCGGACAGTTTGGTTACATCAGCATCAGCAGGAGGACAGCGCAAAGCATCCATGGCAATTTCCACATTTCTTTCAAAATCCCAACCACCTGCAGCGTCAATTTTTTCTTGCAGTTCTGCTTGTTCGGCCAGCAATTTATCCATATCTGCATCAGGGTCAGCAAAGGCATTGTTGACTTCTTCCCAACGTTTCATCAGGTCGCGGATTTCACCCACACCATCCATGATATTTTCGATTACATTTTTACTGGGGTCTAATTGTGGTTCTTGGGGCAGGTAGCCGACCTTTACGCCTTCGGCGGGCCATGCTTCCCCTGTAAAGTTATCATCCAGTCCTGCCATGATTTTCATCAAGGTTGATTTACCCGCACCATTTGGACCAATAACACCAATTTTTGCCCCAGGGAAGAAGCTCAGCCAAATATGCTTTAAAACCTCTTTGCCCCCTGGGAAAGTTTTACATAAATCTTTCATCACATAAATATATTGATAAGCGGCCATTTCGAAACTCCTTTTAATAGGTTGAAATTAAGGGCTATTCTAACCGAATGCCCTCAAAAAGTCAAGGAAATTTTGCTCTATTTTACCCCAGTTGAACCGAAGCCACCATCTGAACGGGTGGTAACATCATCCACAACACCTTCCACAATTTCTGGGCGGACAATGGGACAAATAATTGCTTGAGCAATCCTGTCCCCTGGGTTGATCACAAATGGTTCTTTCCCACAGTTGATTAAAATACTCATCACTTCACCCCGATAACCAAAGTCCACTGTTCCTGGGGAATTAACAACAGAAATGCCAAACTTAGCCGCCAATCCCGAACGGGGGCGTGTTTGTAATTCAAAGGCATTATCGTCTGAGTCTATCCTCATTTTAAAACCATTAGGGATAACTGCATGCTGACCAGGGGCTAAAGTCATTGGTTCCTTAATTGCAGCGCGCAAATCAAATCCTGAATCATCCGCATGCTTATAAGCCAATGGCCCCCAACTTTTATCATAATTTTCCAAATATTCTATAATCAGTTTCATGTTAATTCCTTTCTGTTATATTTGTATCTGGAAAAATGCTAGCATAAAACAGAAGGATTTTCAAATAAAATAAAATAACGCTTGATTTTTTCACTATATAGGTGTATGAAAATCAAGTCTTTAAAATATTTTAATTGTCATAAAAATGTCATAAAAGGAGAAAATATGAATTTAAAAACGACTTTATTTTTAACAACGCTTTTTATTTCTACGGTTTCATTAGCTGGAGGATATCAACTTCAGGAATATTCTGCTACTAACGCAGGGCGTGCGTTTGCTGGTGCGGGGATTGTAGGCGACGATTATTCAGCCATTGCCTTTAACCCAGCAGGAATGACTCTTAAAAAAACAGGGGCTCAACTGGGGGTTATGGCAATAGACATTCATTCCAATGTGCATGGCTATTTAGAGCATGAAACAAGCCATGCTGTGACAAAGGGGAAAAGAGGAATGATCCGTTCTTTAAAGGCAATCCCTCATGGTTTCATGCAATATGCCTTTGCAGAAAATTGGCGAGCAGGGTTGGGCCTTTATGTGCCTTTTGGACTTGGAACCTATTATAATAAGGCTTGGTTTGGTAAAACTCATGCTTTGAACAGCGAAATTGAAACCATTGATATCAACCCCAGTTTAGCGTGGAAACCATTCAGTTGGCTGAGTGTTGGTGGAGGTGCTATTTTTGAACGCATGGAGGCTCGTTTAACAAACGATATTGGTCCAAATGGTTATTCTGATATGAACGCAGACGGTTGGGGACACGGTTGGAATGCTGGGGTCATGATTGAGCCAGCTAAAGGGACACGTTTCGGAGTGGCCTATCGTTCAAAGGTTGTTCAAGATATCAAAGGAAAACATTATTTGAAACATCCAAATCCTGCGATCGGTTTCAAAAAAGGAATCAGTAGTACAAAATTGGTAGATCCTGAACACATTCAATTTACAGCGTATCAAGAATTGGGTAAATGGGGATTATCTGCTATGGCTCGTTGGACACGTTGGAGCCGATTTAATCTGCTTTCCATTGATTCGACAGCTTTAGCTAAAGTCAGTCCGTTAGCAACACCATCCCAGGTAGATGAAAATTGGCGTAATACTTGGACCTTTTCGGGTGGGGTAGATTATCATTATTGTAAAAATTTAACTTTCCGAACGGGGCTTGCCTTTGATCAAGGAGCTGTTAAAAATGCAGAACATCGGACAGCCCGTGTGCCTGACACTGATCGCTGGATTGCCAGTGTTGGGGCCAGCTATATGAAAAATAACTGGCAATTTGACCTCAGCTATTTCCATATGTTCTGGCATAAAGCACATGTGAATAGTAAGGCTAACACAACGGGAGACACATATATTAAAGGAAAATATGAAACGCAAATCAACAGCGTTGGTTTAAGTGTTCAGTATCACTTTTAATTAAAAAAAAGTCCTTGACAAA
>JAGCFA010000046.1 GCA_017650375.1 Alphaproteobacteria bacterium
ATCCAATGTCACAAAATCACAATAAGGTGCTACTTTTTGGACCATTAAAACAAATTCTTCCTGATAGGTAAAATGACGTCCTTGTTTAATATTTTGTTCTTCAGATTCAGCAGGAATAGCCAATTCAACCCCCACAAAATGCGGTAAATACCGGCGTTTCACAAAAATTGGAAGCATTCTCAAAAGGCCAGAATTACGAATTCCCAAACATTGCGTCAAAATAGCACGATCTTTTCTGAAGAAGTATTTTCTTTGATCTGGCATTTCCTTTTCCAAAGTATAAGGTCCAAAAGAACCAAATCCATAACCAATTTGAATCAAGCGATCCAAGACATTACCTTGATCATCTACTCCCCCAGCAATACCAATGGGCGTATTAAAAGTATGTCCCCACACTTTTACTTCTAAGGCAGGTTCCCGAACCGTTGTACGTCCGAAAGAACCGTCACGCAAACCGAAATACATTAATCGATGTGCCCATTGCGGATTAAGACGCAAAGCAATCCACCAAAAAATCTTAAACAAGATGTTCCCTGAAACAGATTTTTCCTCTGTTGCCATTTATACCCCCTCTTTGTATTTCACTTTCAATTCTTCTTTACGTTCCGGTGTTATTTTCTGGAATAATAGTTCTGGAGCGACAAAAGAATCTCCCTCTTTTAACGCTTGTAACAAAACCTCAGCTTTTTCTTCTGGCCAAACAACTTGCTTATTCTTCCCAAATAAAGCCAGTATTTCTTGTGCTTTAGCTGGCATGACAGGTGAAGACAAAAGAGCAAATAAGCGAATTAAATTCAATCCCGTATTCAAAATCGTTCCTGCACGTGCCTTATCTGTCTTCACAGCCTTCCAAGGTTCTGTTTTGGCAATATAGTTATTACCGCTTACCCAAATTTCACGCAGATCCGCCAATGCTTTGCGAATCTCCAAAGCTTCCATATGATCTGTGTATTGTTTAATCAAAGTGTCCAATGTAGCATAAAGTTCCTTTTCGGCTTCAGTTATTTCACCCAAAGCTGGCACGTTCGTTCCGAAATCTTTCACCGTCATTTTAGTGACACGGTTGATAAAATTCCCCAGTACATCATTTAAATCTTTATTGATAGTAGCGGTAAAATTTTCGAAAGAAAAAACCGCATCGTCAGATTCAGGTGAGTTGGCCAAGATCCAATAGCGCCAATAATCAGCAGGAAATTCGGCAAGTGCATCATCCAAAAAGACACCACGATGTTCGGATTTTGAAATCTTACCACCTGCAAAATTAAGCCAACTGGTCCCCTTTAAGAAAGATACTTGCGTCCAATTTTCACCAGAACCATACAACATACCCGGAAAGAAAATCGAATGAAAAGGGATATTATCTTTCCCCATGAATTCAGTATGTACCACATTTTCAGGATCTTGCCACCAATCTTCCCAATGACGATTAACAGGATCTTTATCAGCCCATTCTTTTGTGATACCAATATAGCCAATCGGGGCATCAAACCATACATAAAAGACTTTATCTTCGTACCCTTCACGTGGCACAGAAAAACCATTCTTCAAATCACGCGTAATACCACGTGCTTGCAACCCTTCCTTCAACCACTTTTTCGCAGTTGTATAGGCAATATCAGGCCAAAGACCTTTCTTGCTTTCTACCCAACTTTCCAAATGAGATTGCATTTTATCCATGTCGATATACAAATTTTTAGTGTCTTTGAAGATGATATTATGGCTTCCCGAAATTGTACTGTATGGATTCTTAAGTTCTTCAGGTTCCAACAACTTCGTACAATTTTCACATTGATCCCCTTTTGCCTTTTCATATCCACAATAAGGACAAGTACCACCAACCTGGCTGTCGGCTAAAAATTGCTTATCATCCTCACAATAGGCTTGTTTTGTAATTTTTTCACTGATATAGCCATTTTTATTCAGACCTTCATAAATCCGCCAGGTCATTTCTTTATTTTGTTCAGAATCGGTATTCCCAAAGGCATCAAAAGAAAGTTCAAAACCTTCATAAACTTTTCTGTGTTCTTCGTGGTATTTTGTAATGTAGTCTTTAAGAGATAAGCCTTCTTGAGCTGCGCCCACCTCTATTTTTGTGCCATGAACATCTGTCCCACCCACAAACAAAACATCTTCACCTTTAGCACGTAAAAAACGCGCATAAAAATCTGCATTCAGCATAGCTCCCGCCAAATGACCGATATGAGGCACTCCGTTAATATACGTCAACGCACTGGTAATCAAATATTTCTTCGTCATCTAAAAACTCCTTTTTGAGATGCATTTTACCTCAAATAAAAAGAAAGTGCAAGAAGCTTTTATAAAAAGTCTTGATTTTTTCAAAAAAAAAGCGTATACTGAGGACAGTTTAAACTTAAAAAACTTTCTGGAAAGGATAAAAAATGGCACGCGTGACCGTTGAAGAATGTATTAAAAAAGTTCCTAATCATTTCAATTTAGTTTTGTTGGCCGCCGGCAGAACAAAATCTTTAGAGGCTGGAATTGCCCCTACTTTACCAAAAGAAGACGATAAGAATACCGTCATTGCTTTACGTGAAATCGAAGCTGGAACAATCGACCCGAAAACATTGAACGAAAATGTTATTGCCAATATGCAAAAATTCGCTGTTTCCCAAGAAGAAGGCTTAGAAGCAGAGGATTTGAAAGAAGTGGATGCCGAATTGGCGGGTGAAACTCCTATGTATACAGATACAGAATTCGTTGAATCAGATGCTTTTCAAGTGGTTCACGATGATCAAGTAGATGCTTGATTCAACCCTTCCTAAAAGAGAAAATATGATTTTAGGGATCGGGACAGATATAGTTGAAATTAAACATTTTGAAAATGTTCTTCAAAAAACACCTCATCTTTTAGAGCGTGTTTTTTGTTTATCCGAAATAGAAAAGGCAAAAAA
>JAGCFA010000047.1 GCA_017650375.1 Alphaproteobacteria bacterium
ACTTGTTCAAAATGGTGACCCTAGCGAGATTCGAACTCGCGTTACCGCCGTGAAAGGGCGATGTCCTAGGCCTCTAGACGATAGGGTCAGCTGGACAATGTCCCATATTATACATGAAAAAATATTTTTTTGCAAGAGTTATTTTTAAAATTTCATTTCCGTCTATAAATCATCTTTGCCGGTGAAGATTAAAACACTCCAAGCCGGTGCCATAATTTGATTTCGTTTTAAGACAGGATTTGTATCAGAAGTATCCAATTTTAAGTGCCATTTCCGTCCCTCTTCCAAAGGAGGCAAGTGCCACTTAATAGGTTTATCAAAAGCATTAAAAATGAAAAATAGTCTGGTTTGATCTTGTTGCATTAAATAAGAAATGCCTCTGACATAATCTTTCCAATCATCTGAATTCATTGGTTGGCCATCTGGTTTATACCAAATAATTTCAGAGGGTGTGAAAAATTCGTGATATTCCATCACTTTATGAGTGCGTCTAAAGTTCGTCAGAAAACGCACCAGATCTAACATATTTTTTCCGGCAGCGGAAATATTTTCCCAATCAATCCAAGAAATTTCGTTATCTTGAGAGTACAAGTTATTGTTTCCTTTGTTGGATTGTAAAATTTCATCCCCTGACCGAATCATTGGTGTTCCGGCTGCGCATAATAAAGAGGTCATCATCGCTTTTGCCCGATCGATCCGATTTTTTAAAATGTCCGGATTAGTTGTTTCCCCTTCAAAACCGCTATTCCAAGAAGAATTATTGTCTGTTCCGTCGCGATTATCTTCTCCGTTAGCTTCATTGTGTTTGTTATTGTAGGAAACTAAATCCGCCAATCCAAAACCATCATGCGCTGTGATAAAATTGACAGATTCCCAAGGTTTGCGTCCTTTTTGATTATAAACATCAGCCGAACCGGTCAGACGCTGAGCAAAATCAGCAGCCTGATTATAATCTCCTTTCCAAAAGCGACGTGTTGCATCACGGAATTTATCATTCCATTCAGCCCAACCAGGACGGAAAGCTCCCACTTGATATCCTCCTTGGCCTAAATCCCAAGGTTCTGCGATTAATTTTAAACGCTGAAGCTGAGGATCCTGTTGAACGATGCTTAAGAAATCGCTATTGCGCACAAAAGTATTTTTATCATCTCTGGCTAAAGTTGTAGCCAAATCAAAACGAAATCCATCAATTTGCATGGTGTCAGACCAATACCTCAAACTGTCCATGACTAACTGTAAAACACGCGGATGTCCTAAATTAAAACTGGCTCCACAACCTGTTGTATCCTCATAATAACGTGGGTTTTCTGGATTAAGGCGATAATAAACAGCATTGTCAATACCACGATAACATAAGGTTGGCCCTAACTGATTGCCCTCGGCGGTGTGATTATAAACAACATCTAAAATCACTTCAATACCGGCTTCATGCAATAAACGAATAGCCCATTTTAACTCTGAAACCCCGCCGGAAGATAAATAAGGAGCGTACGGACACATAAACAAAATGGGATCATATCCCCAATAATTTGTTAGACCTTTTTGTTGAAGCGGGCCGGTCGTCATAAAGGTCGCAATCGGCAACAATTCGACGGCTGAAATTTGAAGAGATTTGAGGTATTCAATGACCTTAGGGGCAGAAAGTCCTTTGAAAGTGCCTCGGAAAGCTTTGTCGACATCGGGATTAAGGGCTGTAAATCCTTTGACATGTGTTTCATAAATAATTTCTTCATTCCAAGCACGTTTTGGCTTTTGTGAATTTCCCCAATCAAAATAAGAATCATCCACAACGATACATTTAGGCATGAAATCGGCATCATTTTTGCGAGAAAAGGAAAGATCTGTTTTATCGGAATTCAGGTTATATCCCAGTTGAGCGTTATTTGCGATAATCGGTCCTGTCAGTTTTTTTGCATAGGGATCTAACACCAGTTTATGTGGATTAAAACGCATGCCTTTTTCAGGATCATAAGGCCCATAGACACGGTAAGCATAACGTTGTCCCCATTTTAATCCTTTGATATAACCATGCCAGACTTCATCTGTATAGCGTGGCAGATCAATTCTATGTTCATGTTTTCCGTCATGATCAAACAGACACAATTGAACTCGGGTAGCATTTTTGGAAAACAACGCAAAATTGACGCCGTTTCCATCAAAATTAGCTCCCAGAGGATAAGGTAAACCTGGTAAAATTTCTGATCCCATTTTTTCTCCCTATCTTTAATATAATACAAAAAAATAAAAAAAGAAACAATTTATTGCAATTTGTGCTAAAATAAAATATAACAAAAGCATGTTCAGATATTTTGCACAATTAAGGGATCTATTTTTAATCAATCCGGCTCTTTTTTTAAAGGCGCTTTTTTGGGGGGGAATAGTCAGTTGGTTAGGTTGGCATTTTATCTTAAAACGCCCTTTTTATCAGCAAATTTATGGTAAGCCGACTGATGGGACGCTGGAAATTTGGGATGCGGATATTTTTCAAGATATGCCGGAACAGTCTGTTTTTGAATTAAAAGTAAATGGTTATGATATTGAAGTACAAGCAATTAAATCCTTTAAAACCGTAACGCGGATAGTTTATGTGGATAGATACACGCCTTTGGGAACTTGGTATCGGTCTAGAGAAGGAGCCCGCCTCTATGATAAAATTGTACCACAAGATATCTCAACTGCAACAGGCATCACAGGGCGAAATCCACAGTGTTTTAAATATGCACATGAATATAGATTATTGACATGGGAATGGGATAAACAAGAGGCTTGTCCTATAAAAACATATGCTGAATCAGATAATGATGTCAATAATAATCATTCCATAGCAGCTTCTCAAAATGTACAACGTGGATTAGATATTCTAAAAGCAGGTGATATTGCGTATATTGAAGGTTATGCAGTTTATTGGAATGGAACTGGAAATTTAAGCTATCAACGGTTTGAATCGGCTACGGTTTTAGGACAAGTTTCCACGCAATTAGCTGGAGGTCAAAAAACGGGGCTTTGTCGTCAGCTTTTAATTACCAAAATTACTTTTGATGGTTACACTTTTGAATAACTATGAAAATAATTCATCAGCAAAAGTTTTTTGAATTTTTTGGATAAGTTCTTTTTGTTTTTTCTTATTTTTTGTGGTTAACGGCACAATTTTTTGGCAGATAGTATCCCGTAATCTAAAAAATAATTTTTCTTTGAGGGCAATTTTGAAAGCTGCTTTTGTCCTTAAATTATAATACCAACATAATTGCCACAGCCAGCTGGTTAAAATTTTGTTAATGTTCATGTTTTTCAGATTGGCAGGACGCTGTTCTTTGACAGCTGATAAAATTTCACGATCGATAGAAGAATGACGGAAAGCTTCTTTATTGTCTCCGATAATATGAGAAAGCCAAATATCTGTTTTTTCAATTTCGTATTTTATATTACCCAAAATGTCGGCATCTCTGACATAATTCAGAACTGTTTGACATGATTTTGGATCTTTGTCTGAAGGACATTTGTTGTGATATAAAGTTGAATTTGCTTCCACAGTCATTTCAGGAAAATGTTTTTTTATTAATTCTGCGCCCACTTGGCCATGGTCAAGATGTACCTTTTCCCCATTTTTAAATTCATAGCATCTTCCCACATCATGTAAAATAGCGCTATTTAAAATTTGTTTTTGCAGTTCTTTTGATAAAGCCGGTTTTGTTTCATTAATTAATTTTTGTGCCATATCAGCAACACTAAAGGTGTGAATTAATTTATGTATATTCCAATTTAATTCTTTTTTCGAAGAATAATAACAAATTTTATTCACATATTCTTGAACTAAAAAACGAGTTATTTTGTCATTCAAATCAATGTACATTTATTTATCCTTTATTTGAAAAACAACAACTGCTAGCGGTGGTAAGACCACACGTATGGCGTAGGGCTTAAAATTCCATCCGGGTTCTTCTGTTTGGATATCGCCGATATTTTTGGTATCTGACCCATTAAAACGTGCCCAATCCGTATTAAAGACCTCTTGATAAATGCCCTTTTGTTCCACGCCAATTCGGTAATTATATCTGGGAACGGGGGTAAAGTTACACCCGACAATCAAGCGATTCCCTTGTTTGTCTTTTCGCATAAAAGTCAAACAGGAATTTTCTACATCCCCGCCGTCAATCCATTCAAAACCACTCCCTTCGCAATCAAGAGAATAAAGTTCTGGATGCGTTTTATAAAAGGCATTCAGTTCTTTCACCAGCGTTTGTGCCCCTTTATGAACGGGATATTGTAATAGATACCATTCCAACGAAGTGGCATAATTCCACTCTCTAGTGGATCCCCATTCCTGCCCCATGAAAAGCAATTTTTTCCCTGGGTGCATAAACATATAACCATAATAGGCACGCAGGTTGGCGAATCTTTGCCA
>JAGCFA010000048.1 GCA_017650375.1 Alphaproteobacteria bacterium
GAAGGAGAACTAGGCAAATATAGCGACGAAATGTATGGCGCGGATAAATGCGCTTATTTGGCAGATGCAGTTGCAGTTTTTAGCGGGTTTAAGAACTATGACAGTCTTATGGAAGCAGAAAAATAGGAAAAATACTATGCAAAAATATATCGACTTTGGTCGAATCAGGCCTTTTTTAATCCAAAACTTCCTGATTCCAGAGATTGTGGATGATTGGATCTTGTACCGAGATGTTGCCGGTGATGGCATTCATGCTTTGATGGATAGAAAAACAGCTTTACAAGGGCTCTCCTCTTACATGCGTGGAGGAAATCCTGTTTACGAATTTTCACGTTTTTATCGCAAATTTATGGAAGATAAAATCGCAAAGAAAAAAGCTTCTCAAAATGATTTCAAAAAAATTGCTATGAAAACTTTATCCGAGCAAATTATTCAACAACAATTGGCTGCAGGCCATTCTGCACACGAAATCTTGGAACATATCATGGATGACAATTTATTAAATGCCGACATTTCGGATTCGGATAAGCTTCTATTGCCTAAAAAATAACATTTATTTTTCGTTTAATTTTGAGAAGTTGCAAAATGTAAAAAAATATGCTATAGGATTCTTTGAAAGGATATCCTATGTCATTAATTGAAAATATTTTTATTGCAAATTCCGTTTATGCCGAATTCCTATATCTATTAAGATTTCCAGAAAAGACAAATAATACTTTATTTCTTGTTGGACCTTCCTGCTCTGCCATTGAAGTTCCAAACCGAATCCCCATTATTGGACCAAAGGACATGAAAAATTTACCTTTACTTCGCGATCATTTGGTACAACAAGTATGGTTGTTGTTGCGTGGAAGGCGTGTCCCATGTTATGGAAATGTAGAAACAATTTATTCTGCTTTTTTCGTAAATACATTCCCTTTTTACCCCATTTCAGATGGATTGTGGGATGTAGAAAAGTTTCCTGTTTATTTAAATGATCCTGGACATTTTATTAAATGTTATTCTGTTCGCTATCCTGGCGGATTGGATAAAGAAAATGAGCGCTTAGAATATATTAATATACAATCTTGTTGGAAAAAACTCAACAAAGGTGAACAAGCCACCTTTGCAAATCGATTCGGGATAGAACAAAAAACTTTATCTTTATTGGAAAAGCGAAAAGTTTTGTTAGTAACGCAGCCTCTCAGCGAAGACAATATTGTTTCCGAAGCAGATAAAATCGACGTCTATCGTTCTATTATCAGTCAATACAATACCGATGATATTGTTATAAAACCTCATCCTAGAGAAAATACGAATTGGAGAAATATTTTCCCAGATATTCCTGTTATTCCACAACTGGCTCCGGCTGAGCTATTAGGATTGTTGGTGCCACATTTAGAAAGGGTAGCGACTTTCTTTTCAACCGCAGCTTGCAATATGTTAGCCCCTGAAAAAATTGATTTTTATTCCAAAGATTTTGCCAAATTAAAGATGATGGAAAATGGACGTTTCGACGGTAATAAACCTTTAAAGCCAGCAGCAACTTTTGATTTAGAAAACACACTTAAGGAAA
The DNA here is from genome assembly GCA_017650375.1 of Alphaproteobacteria bacterium. Lineage (GTDB taxonomy): Bacteria > Pseudomonadota > Alphaproteobacteria > CAAHEQ01 > UBA3637 > UBA3637. Next base: position 1,556 of record JAGCFA010000048.1, read on the forward strand.
AAAATAACTTTAACTGGTTACGCTTACCAGATGATAAATTCTATACCGAATAGGGGCTAAAGATGTATAAAAATAAAAAATTTGTTGCCATTATTCCTGCCAGAGGCGGAAGTGTCGGGATTCCAAAGAAAAATCTGTTTCCGTTGAATGGGAAGCCGCTTATTCGATATACAGTGGAAGCCGCGGATAAAAGTGAATATTTAGACGGAATTTATTGTTCAACAGATGATGTGAATATCGCCTATATTGCCACCCAAAATTCCAAATGCAAAGCTATTAAGCGTCCGGATGAAATGGCCTCTTCTATGGCCAAGACAATCGATTGTATTGTTCATGCTTTAAAAACATTAAAGGAAAAGGGGAAAGAATTCGATTATATGCTGATTTTGCAACCAACTTCTCCACTTCGAACAGCCGAAGAAATCGATGGTTTTATTCAGCATATTGTGGACCATAATCTTCCCTCGTGCGTCAGCGTTTCTAAAATGCCTTATTTACCTGTTTTAATGCGTCATATTAAGGAAGATGGAACTGGTTCTAATCAGATGGAAAATGTCGTTGCTGGTTGTGGCACCATGAGACGTCAAGATGCCCCAAAAACTTACTATGTAGATGGATCTTTATATGGTTATACAACCAAAGAGATTTTGGAAAAAGGAACTGAAGTCAGTTTGAATGACGCACCCTTTGGTTATATTTCAAAATCACCTTGGTTAGATGTTGATGATTTGGACGATTTGTTCTTATGTGAATATTCTTTGAACAGAAATAAAATCTGGGAAAACGAATTGTAATCGTTTATAATTAAAAAACACCCTGAGAAGGGTGTTTTTCTTATTGGAGCGGGTGATGGGAATCGAACCCACGTAGTCAGCTTGGGAAGCTGCTGCACTACCATTGTGCTACACCCGCAAATCTGAGTTACCAATGTTTATCCATGTTTAATTTCCTTTTTTATGATTGGACGATTTTATTTTAACGAATCGATTTGGAAAAGTCAAGCCCCTTTTCAAAACGAATCGATTTCTTTCCTCCCTTTTTCATATTCTACCGATACTTTCTCGTTTTTTTCGTGTAATTGGTGCTGATTTCAATAAGCACAACCTAATAAAAAGTCCCCTTTTTCATTTGCTTTTTTCTTCAGATTCTTCTTCAAACATAATTAAAAAATCCTGTAAAATGAATAGGTTATAAAAAACATAAAAAAATATGAAAAAAAGGGTTGACTTTCAGCGCGTAAAGAAGTTAATTATGGGCAGATAAACAGAACACTACACCACAAGATATAGTATAATTTTAAAAAGGGGAACTACTAAATGTTGAAAAACGTTGAAAAATCAGAAGAAAATCAAATGCTTGACATCGGACCTTTATCTGAAGTGATTAAAAGAGACGGCGAAAAGCAGACTTTTGATGCATCTAAAATTGTGGCAGCCATTTCAAAAGCCGGCATTGCTACAGGTGAATTTGGTGATGATGAAGCAACCCTTTTGGCCGGACAAGTTTTAAAGGTCTTAAAACACCGTTTTGCTGGGGCCGTTGTTCCCACCATTGAACAAATCCAAGATGTGGTGGAACAGGTTCTTATTTCTTCTAATTATTACAAAACAGCTCGTTCGTATATTGTGTATCGCGAACAGAGAGATCGTCAACGCCAAGATAAAAAAGTCGCTATTGATGCCATTTCATCTATCAATGAGTATTTGGACAGATCCGATTGGCGTGTCAACGCTAATGCAAACCAGGGTTATTCTTTAGGCGGATTGATTTTGAATGTATCCGGCAAAGTGGTAGCCAATTATTGGTTAAAGCATGTGTATACTCCAGAAATCGGCCAAGCACACCTGAACGCCGATTATCACATTCATGATTTGGATATGCTTTCAGGCTATTGTGCTGGATGGTCATTACGCACTCTTTTGACAGAAGGTTTTAACGGAGTCGCCAACAAGACAGAATCAAAACCACCACGTCATTTAGTGAGTGCCTTTTCACAAATGGTGAACTTTTTAGGAACTTTACAAAATGAATGGGCCGGAGCTCAAGCTTTTTCATCTGCTGATACTTATTTAGCTCCATTCATTCGGATTGAAAACTTGGACTATAAGTCCGTCAAACAGGCCATGCAATCCTTCATTTTTAATTTGAATGTGCCTTCTCGTTGGGGAACACAAACACCCTTTACAAACTTGACCTTTGATTGGACATGCCCTGCTGACTTAAAGGATCGTCATCCGATTATTGGCGGCGAAGAACAACCCTTTACCTATGGCGAATTACAAAAAGAAATGGATATGGTGAATAAGGCTTTCTTGGAAGTGATGAAAGAAGGCGATGCGAAAGGTCGTCCGTTCACATTCCCGATTCCGACCTATAATATTACATCTGACTTCCCATGGGATTCTGAAAACATTGATTTGTTGTTTGAAATGACCGCCAAGTATGGCTTACCATACTTCTCTAACTATGTGAATTCTGACATGAAACCATCGGATGTGCGTTCTATGTGCTGTCGCTTACGTTTGGATTTAACAGAACTCAAACGTCGTGGTGGTGGGCTCTTTGGTTCAGCTGAACAAACAGGGTCTATCGGCGTTGTGACCATTAACTGTGCACGCTTGGGATATCTTTACAAAGGTAACGAAGAAGGAATGTACAAACGTTTGGACGAATTGATGGAGCTGGCTAAAAAGTCTTTGGAACTGAAACGTCAGACAATTACGATGCAATTAGAAAGAGGGCTTTATCCTTATACAAAACGTTATTTAGGTCGCTTTAATTCACACTTTTCAACAATCGGTGTGAATGGTATCAACGAAATGATTCGTAACTTCACAAACGATAAAGATGATATTACCACCGATTTCGGACGTGAATTTGCAAAAAAATTATTAACCTATATCCGTGAACGCTTAATTTCTTTCCAAGAAGAGACTGGGAATATGTACAATTTGGAAGCGACGCCAGCCGAAGGAACAACCTATCGTTTTGCTAAAGAGGACCAAAAGCGTTTTCCAGATATAATTCAGGCGGGTACACATGATGCCCCCTATTACACCAATTCATCCCAATTACCGGTGGGCTTTACGGATGATCCGTTTAAAGCTCTGGATTATCAGGATGATTTGCAAAGCCAATATACAGGCGGAACCGTATTGCACCTGTATATGAACGAACGTATTTCTTCGTCCAAGGCATGCAAAGATTTAGTCCGCAGAGTGTTGGAAAATTATCGTTTACCTTACATTTCTGTAACACCGGTCTATTCAATATGCCCAAAACACGGGTATATCAGCGGGGCGCATAAATATTGCCCCTTATGTGATCAAGAACTTATCAACAAAAAAAGAAAACAAAAGGAGGAGTAAAAAAAATGACAGATAATGAAATCTTGGCTTTAAACGAAGCTGAAAGAACACCATGTGAATGTTGGACCAGAGTGATGGGATACTTCCGTCCTTACAGCCACTTTAATAAAGGCAAAAAAAGTGAATTTGATGAACGTCAATGGTTCACTGAAGCCAAATGCAGTTGTGAATTAAAACAAGTTGCTTAAAGCGCTATGACTCAGACGGTGGCGGGCGTTGTCCCTTTTACAAGCATCGATTTTCCAGGATGCTTGGCCGCTGTCCTTTTTTTTCAGGGATGCCCACTTAGGTGTCCCTTTTGTCATAATCCGGAATTACAGCCCTTCCCTGGACCAACCGGCCAAAAATGGGAAGAAATTATGGAGTTTCTGCGTGGACGTATAAAACGACTGGATGGTGTTGTTTTCAGTGGGGGAGAACCTTTGATGGCGCCAGAAGTCGTGGAGAAAATTCAAGCAGTGAAAGAATTGGGATTCAAAGTGGCTATTCATACTTCAGGTGTGTATCCGGAAAGACTGAGAGAAATTCTGCCCTTTATTGATTGGGTTGGATTGGACATTAAAGCCCCTTGGGATAAATATGAAGAATTGACGGGTCGTCCCAATATGGTTGAACAAGTACAAAAATCTTTACAAATTTTGGTGGAATCGGGGGTGGATTTTGAAGCACGCACCACCTGTGATCCGCGCCATTTGACGCCAGCTGATACTTTAAAAATCGCCCAAGGTCTGCATGCGCTGGGCGTTAAGACCTATGCTCTTCAAAAATACCGCACATTTGATGCAGATAAAAATCCGCCTTCTGTCACAGAAATTGAGGCTTTTTTTGCCCAAGAAGCCCTTAGTCCCATCCAGAAATTTTATCCTGATTTGATTTTAAGATAAAAAAAGCGCACAAGAAAGTGCGCTTTTATTTTTTATAAACAAAATTATTCTGCTTCGGTCGGAGCATCATTATCGCCTACGATCATTTCGCGCGAAATATCTTTAGCATGATCACGAATGGCTTTTTCCAATTCTTCGGCAACCTTGGGGTTATCTTTCAGGTATTGACGTGCCGATTCACGCCCTTGGCCAATACGGGCATCCTTATAGGAAAACCATGAGCCTGCCTTTTCAATCAGACCAGCTTTCACACCTAAATCCAACAATTCACCCATCTTTGAAATTCCTTCCCCATACAAGATATCAAAATCCACTGTCTTAAATGGAGGTGCCACTTTGTTTTTCACAATCTTGACACGAGTTTGGTTACCAATTACATCTTCATGATCTTTGATGGAACCAATCCGGCGAATATCCATGCGCACGCTGGCATAGAATTTTAAGGCATTTCCACCTGTAGTTGTTTCAGGGTTCCCAAACATGACACCAATTTTCATACGAATCTGGTTGATAAAGATGACCAAGGTATTTGTTCTGGCCACTGAAGCGGTGAGTTTGCGAAGTGCTTGACTCATCAAACGAGCTTGAAGTCCCATGTGTTGATCACCCATATCACCTTCCAATTCAGCTTTCGGAACAAGGGCAGCCACAGAGTCAACTACCAATACACTGATAGTGCCTGAACGCACCAAAGTATCGGCAATTTCCAAAGCCTGTTCACCGGTATCCGGTTGAGAAATCAACAAATCATCAATTTTAACACCTAACTTACGGGCATAAATGGGATCCAGCGCATGTTCAGCATCTACATAAGCACAAGTACCCCCCTGTTTTTGGGCTTCAGCCACGACATGCAAAGCCAGAGTTGTTTTTCCTGAACTTTCCGGACCATAAATTTCAATGATACGTCCTTTGGGAAGTCCACCAATTCCCAAGGCTAAATCTAACCCCAAGGAACCAGTTGAAATAGCTGGCATATCTACGGCGTTTTCTTGTTGTCCTAAACGCATAATAGAACCTTTTCCAAAGGCCCGTTCAATTTGTGCCACAGCGGCTTCTAGTGCTTTGTCTTTTTCCATAGTTTTCTCCTTTGTTCTTGTTTTGTTCTTTTTGAAGTTTAACCGATTTTTTTTCCTTTTGCAAGTCTTTTTTTATTTTTTTTCATACTCAATCCTTAATCCCCGCAAAACATCGTGAATTGGGAGGTAATAAGAAAAGTTTGTTTCTTCTGAATTGCGCCCGTCATGCAAGCCCAAAACATTTCCAAATTCATCCAACAACGGAGCACCAGCATACCCATCTGTCGTAGGGATCGTCACTTGGATAAAGTTTTCATGTTTTTTCTTCCTTAAACGATGATTGCTGACAATCCCTTGTGAAACGGTTGCGCGCATCTGGCCCCCTTCCGGATTCCCTATTGTAAACGTATTCATAAGGGGTTTCAGCATTTCTTCTTCAGCAATAGGTAAATACGGAGTCTTATGAGTAACAGCCTGTAATAATGCCGCATTTAAACGGAAATTCGTTCTCAATACCTTGGCTTGAAAACGTACCCCTTGATAATCCTCTATCACCACTTTATGGCTTGAACCAACTGCCTCAGCTGTTGTTAAAATATGCCCGTCCCGTGTAATATAAAATCCACTAGCTTTATCCCCCACCGTCACTGTTGCTCGTTTGGTAAAAGGATAGTGCTCATTTAGGGGAATTTCTTCTAATTGACGAGGCATATTTAAAACAATCTGTTTTTGTTTTTCTTCTTCTTTTATTAAAGTAGATAAAGTATCTTGTTGTGTGATTAAACGATAAAAATCTTCTTCATGTCCCAATCTGTTGGTAGCTTCTGTCAAAGCTCGCAGTAAAATGAGTTCGTTTCCTTTTTCTGTGGGTTTTTCAACAAAACCTATACCTGATGTAGTAAAACGAGCAATCACCTTATCCGCCAGTGTATCATAGACTTCCCATTCTACTTGAATGTAAGCATCTCCAGCAATCAAAGTAGCATCCTTAAAGTAAAGAACATTAAACAAATTACATTGATTAGATTTGATATCTCTAATGCGTGCAGATAGCAATAATTCAGCCTTGCGTTTTTCGCGTTGACGCTTAAATGTTGTACTTGATGCTTCAATTACATCATATCCTAATTCTTTCAAAGGTGCATTTACAAATGAAGCAGCACTGTCTTGCCAATCGCCAAATTTCTTCTCGCCCATTGCCCAGTCTTCTGTCGAATTAGAAAAACGATATCGCAACATTGCGTTACATGATTCCAACAAAGAAATATTGAGATGATCAAAACTGAAACGCCAATAGGGATAAGCAATATAGGGTTGCCCTCGAGGTAGATCAATCAACACCTTTTCAAAAGCAACCGAGCGTTGTTTATAAGAAGGTGGTAAAGCTGGTATTTTTTGCATTTCTTCCAATGGCGGAAATTTCATCGCCATTTGGCAACCCCCAAGAAAAATCAACAAAAGAACAGCTAATTTTTTCATTCCAACATATCCTGTTATGCAGTCGGTGTCATTATAGCTTTTTATTTAAAAAAGTCAAGAAAACTCTTCCTTTTATTGACTTTTAAACCCTATTTATATATAATTAAGCTGGCACTTGACAAAGAGGTAAAAATGGCAAACAGGTATGATTTCGGACATGTCATTACCGCAATGGTAACACCTTTTAAGAAAGATGAGAATCTTTCTGTTGATTTTGATAATCTGGTCAATTTAGCAAATCATTTAATTCAAAATGGAACAGACACACTTTTGTTGACAGGTTCTACAGGAGAAGATGCTCAACTCTCTTTAGAAGAAAAATGGGCAATCCTGAAAACAGTACGTCAAAATACTCCATCAGGCACACGCTTGATGGTTTCAACAGGAGATACCAACACGGGACGCGCTATTAGAAAAGCCCAAACAGCTTTTGAATGCGGAGCAGATGGTATTTTAGTTAGCGTTCCGGAATATATTAAACCCTCTCAAGAATCGTTACTTATTCATTTTGGAGCAATTGCTAAATCGATTGACGGACCAATGATGATTTATAACATTCCCAGCCGAACGGGAACAGAAATTTTACCTGAAACGATTATGGAATTAGCTTATAGAAACTCAAATATTATTGGCATTAAACAAAGTTGTAGCAATTTAGATCGTCTTTCTGAAATGAAAGAAAATCATTTATCCACATGGTGTCCTTATTTCCAAATTTATTCCGGAGATGACAGTTTAACTTTGCCTATGTTGGCATTGGGAGCAAAGGGAGTTGTCAGTGTCGCTTCACATCTGCAGGGAAATTTAATCCAGTTAATGATTCATGAATTTAAAAGTGGACATGTGGAAAACGCCCTAAAAATTCATCAAGGTCTTTTTCCCCTGTTTCGTGCATTATTTATGGAAACAAATCCTTTACCCATCAAAGAAGCTTTATATCAAAAAGGCATGATTGCCACACCATCTTTGAGAACGTTAGGAGAAATGATCCCACATCATAAGAATAAACTAAATCAGCTCTTGAAAATTTTTGATAGGCCAAAAAGGGAATCAAAAACACCTACATCTGATGAAGACTTTCTTAATCAAAAAACACACCGACTTTATTTGTTGCAACGTGCGCTTGGAAGAAGCAGAAAAAAATAATATTATTTTCCATTATCAAGCATTTTTTTAGCACTTTGATAATCAAATTTACCAGTGCCCAAAACAGGAGGATTTTTCATATAAATCACATTTTTTGGAATCCAAAGTTCACTGAATCCCTTTTCTTTAAAGAATTTTCTGAGTTCTGGGACAGAGGGCTTTTCATGATTTGTTACCAGAATTAACTGTTCCCCCTTTTTTTCATCCGGTTCAGTTAAAATTCCTTGAATGGCGCCAGAATATAGTTGATCAACAGCCTGTTCAACAGAAGTTAAAGAAACCATTTCACCTGCAATTTTGGCAAACCGTTTGGCTCTGCCTTGAATAGAAATGAAACCGTCTGAATCAATATTAACGATATCACCCGTATCATACCAATGATCTTTTGCAGGTTGCAATTTGCCGGGTTTATCTGCTTTCATATATCCCAACATAATATTGTCCCCTTGTACCCATAATTGACCGCCATTTTCCACACCCTCAACAGATTTTATTTTGTAGTTGATGTGCGGCACAAAACGTCCAACTGTCCCAAATTTAACATTCATAGGAGTATTAAGGGCTAAAACAGGAGCAGTCTCAGTAGAACCATAACCTTCTAAAATCCGCACTCCAAATTTCTTCATCCATAAATCAGCTGTCGTTTCTTTTAATTTTTCCCCACCGACAACTGCATACTTCAGATTGAAAAAGTCATACGGATGCCCCATACGTCCATAACCGAAGAAGAATGTATCCGTTCCGCACACAATTGTCGCATTGGTATCATAGACTAACTCTGGCACAATGCGATAATGAAGCGGTGAGGGATAAAAGAAAGTTTTAATCCCAGATAGAATAGGAATAATCGTTCCAACAGATAACCCAAATGAGTGGAACATTGGCAAAGCATTAAAGAATACATCCGAAGAATTAAATGCCATAATACTGGTGATTTGATAACGATTCGCTTGTAAGTTCTTATGAGAAAGCAGGACTGCTTTTGGCATTCCTTCCGAACCAGAAGTAAACAATACCACTGCTGGTTTATCTGCCGAATGTTTTGGCTTTTTCTCGCTTAAATGATGTGAAAATCCTTTAACTTTATCTGCTAGAGATATTTTTTTAGCAAATCGTTCCAAGTAAATGATTTTTGTTCCACTTTCCAGAATAGCTTTTTCAACCTCTTCCAAATGCGCCAATCGAATGAAAAGTTTTGATGTGATAACAGTCTTTACTTCAACTGTTTTAATACAAGATAAAATTTGCTGAATACCTTGTGAAAAATTCAACATCACTGGCACCTTATCCACCGATTGAAGTGCAAAAAAGCTGACAACATTTGCCAAACCATTCGGCAACATCAAGGCCACATATTCTTCTTTCAAGGTCGATTTATAAGCCTGTCCTAAAACATAGGATTTTTTAACCAGTGCATTATAGGTCAGCGGTTTACGGGAAATATCCTCAGCAATTTTTTGATTCCATCCGTATAAATCTGCTGATTTCAAAAGTGAGGCAAATAAGTGTTCGTTAATATTAGATGTTTCATACATCATATCTGCCATTAAATCATAGAGTTGCATTGAAATATAATGTCTTTGATCGCGTCCTGTAATTCCTTCAGGAATTGTGAATTTACGCGGCGATAAAATAGTCAAGCTGATTTTTGGGAATGCACGGGTTTTGAGTTTATTCTTCAGATATGAAAATTTACTAAATTGTGCCCCATTGATACGAACAGGAACAATCTTAGCATTCGCTTTTTGAGCGACAACACCGGCTCCTTCGTAAACCTTCATCAATCCACCTGTAACACTGATGCGCCCTTCTGGGAAAATCATCACCTTTTTATTTTTCTTAACTTCATTAATTAATGAACGGATTGCCATTGGATTTGTCGGATCTAACGGGTATAAATCCACCAACAATCCAAATGGCTTCATAAACCATTTTTTAGACCAATCTGTATTGATGGCAAATGTTACACGATCCGGCATAAAAGTAGCAATCAAAAGGCCGTCTAATAATGAAGTATGATTTGCCACTAATAACACTCTGTTTCCAGCTTTTTTAAAGTTCTGAATCCCTTCCAAGCGAACACGAAAAAATAGGCCAAAAATACCTTGCAAAATGGAACGCAAAAGGGCATCCGGCAAAAGTTTACAAATGTAAAAAAACACACCGATACTGCCAACAGCCACCAATAAAAATAATTGTGGGATAGTAAAGCCCGTGGACAACAAAATAACAGCCAAAATAGAAATGCTCGCCATCCCAGCTGCATTTAAAATATTATTTCCGCCAATCACAGTTGCTGTATATGCTTTAGGGGCTTTAGATTGCATCAAAGCATTCAATGGGACAATGTAGAGTCCACCGAAAAAAGCTAAAAGGAACAACGACAAACTGATCCCAATGGCGTGAGGTCTGTCAAAAAAGAAATTAAAAATATCAATTTCAGTATCAAAAGACGGATACACATTCGTCAATGCATACAGCGCATAAAAACATATACCTATTGCTAAAACACACAGGGGAATATATGTTGTATGAATAACCTCTTTCATGATTTTTTCACACACAAGAGAACCTAGAGCAACGCCTATAGAAAACAGAATCAGGAAAAAAGTAATAACCGTTTTATCTGCGTATAAAATTTTGCGTGATAAAGGGTAAATTTGAACAGCTATAAAAGCGCCTATTGTCCAGAACCAAGTCGCCCCCAAAATAGAGCGAAAAACAATTTTATTGCGATGAATCAAAGAAAGTGTTTCTTTTGTCGCCTTAAAAATATTTTTTGAAATAACAGCCTTTGGACGCATCGGCGTTGCCAATGGGATATTCCAAGCAGAAATAACACCTGCTGCAGCCAAGGTTATCAGTAATAAAATGACACTTTCAATCGGCAACAAAGTTCCAACAATTAAACCTAATAAAATGGCGATATAGGTGGAAGCTTCTACATAGGCGTTCCCAGCAACCAATTCATCCGGTTTTAGTTGTTGTGGTAGTAATGAATATTTCACAGGACCAAAAAAGGCAGATTGCGCTCCCATCAAAGCCAATAAAATAATTAAACAGGGTAAGTTTTGAAAAAGGTATATTCCCCCTACTCCTAACATTAAAATCAACTCTATCACCTTTAAAATACGTGCGACACGAGAACGATCGTATTTATCAGATACTTCCCCTGCTGTAGCAGAAAATAAGAAAAAGGGGATAATAAATAATGCGGCAATCACGTTAGATAAAATATCTGCTTTTTCAACCAAGCGCACCGTTACCAACATTAACAATGCATTTTTAAACAAGTTATCATTTAAAGCACCCAAAAATTGTGTCAGCAATAGTGGTAAAAAACGTCTCGATTTTAATAAATTTTCAGCCATATCATTTCCCTTTTTTTATGTACGCATATCAGGATAACCAAATTGACACAAAAAGGCAAGAGGTAATTTAACCTTAACCACTTACCTTTTTTGATTTAGATACATGAGGGGGATATTCATTCCAAATAGTATTCCACTGTTGAAACCACGCGAACCTTTTTATTAATTTGTTCGCGTTCGCTCTGATCGGGAATATCTTCACGGGGCATAACAGTAAAAATACCTTGATTGGCGGAACGAATCTTACCAACCTTGGAATTTGAATCAATAGCAAATTCGTCAGCAGCTTGTCTGGCGTTCTTTGTCGCCTCTTTTAACATGGATGGTTTAATATCATTAAGCCCTGTGAACAAATAAGAAACGCCATTTCCATAAGAACTAAAAGTTACTCCTTTTGATACCAAATCACCAATTTGCGGATAAATTTGACTTACTAAATCAATCCGTTTACTTCTGATGGCCAAAGTTTGATTTAAAGTATATCGTGCTGATATCGTATTCGTATCACGATAAGAATCAGCATAAGCATCTTGCATCGATAGCCCTTGAACGGTAATTTCATCATCACTAAAACCTGATTCTGTTAAGAAGTTTATGATAATTTTTTCCTGTTTTTCTATGTTTTTTTTGGCGATAGCTAAAACGTTATCAGACGCTTGGAAGCGGATATTCCACACAGACAAATCCGCTTTCACATCTTTTTCCGCTAATCCTTTGACTGTTACTGTTCGCATATCTAAATGGGTTTTATAATAATAGTAACCCGGGAAAAATCCACCCAATGCAATTCCAAAAGCAATCACAACACTAAATACAATAGATGTCTTTGACATATTTCCTCCTTTTTTGTTTTAAGACTAATTTATATTTTTCAAATTGTCAAGTGTCGTTTTTATCTGAAGTGGTCGGAATCAGCTCACAAATCACGAACTAAAATTTTATACCGCCCAAGTAGAAATAGAACCTAAACCGTTTTCTTCACCATTTTCATCATACTCACTACAGCTTTGTGTTCCGAACTCCTCACTGCCATTCACTGGATCACATTTCATTTTAAGCTTACCGTTTTCCCAATATTTTTCTGTTGTGCCATTTTCAAAACATTTCTCTTTTAATTTTCCATTTTTGTCGTACATTTCATATGGAATAGTTAAATAATGTGCGTGATCTGTTCTTGTAAATTCTTTCTTAGCAGAACCTTTTTCTATTTTTAGCCTTAATTGACCATTTTTATAATATTCTTCCAATCCAACTAATTCCTTAGATAGATAGGTACAATCTGTAATCTCATTACCATTGTCATCCTTGGAAACATGACAAAAGGAAGATGGCCTTTTTATTACAACATACCATTCCTTTGATCTGATTTGACCATTATTGTAATAGCTTTCATAATAAAATTCTTTTCCATTTTTCGTAGATTCACGTTTTTCTTTTAGCTGACCATTTATATAATGATGGATAAAATCTCCTTCATCATTAAATGAATCACTTTCTTTCGTTCCAATTTGACTATCTTCATATATGGGATGTTCAGATCCTTTTATTGTATTGTTATACAACTTATAAAATTGTCCATTTGAAAACTCAAAACAATATCTCTTTTGTGGATCATATTCTAATTCTACATATGGCCCAGTCTGAAAAAATTCTTGTACATACTGATTAATTTCTTCTTCTGAAAAAATTTCTGGAAAAGCTTTCTTAAGTTTTTCTTCTGAAAAAACAACTTTTTTCGAACAATCGTAACACTGGGAAAAATGGTGCGGGCTTATTGTAAATCCACCACCGCCAGGAATACAAACTGGTTTGTCTGGTTGTTCAATATCCTTTCCAAATGATATATTTGATTGAAAAAAACAACAAATTATACCAATTACCATTGCATATCGGATAATATGTTTTTGAGTAATATTTTTCATTATGTTTCTCCCTTTTCTAAATTGAGTTCATTATATATACATTCAATTTGAATTACAATAAATAATTCAAAAATTTCTGGGATAGTGGTTTTAGGCTCCCAAAGGATGTGTATTGAAAACAAAGGATTTTTCTTCGTAAAAGTTCGTAAATCTAGAAAAATGGCCAATTTTGATACTTGGAGATGCGAACCCGCACAAGCGCTTGTAAAATAAAGAAAAAGTCGCCTTTTCAGACGACTTGTGTTTAGCGGTCGGAATCAGCTCACAAATTACGAGCCCGTTGTAGATTAGAAATCTTCGTTTCATTAGAAGAATGATTTTTTAACCGTCCTTTTAATCCTTCTCTTCCTTTACCCTTTTCTAAATACCTAACATAAGCTTCCAAATCAGAAACGTCTTTTTTTAAGTCCTCATACTCTTCATATTCAGAACGTTTTAAGTGTTCGGAAAAATATTTAAGCTTTTGTTTATGAAAATCACGACAAAATTTCCAATCAGTGAGCGTTAATGTCAAAGATGGTGTGTGATCATGAAAACACAAATTTCCATAGTACTCACTGTCATACCTTCTAGTCCATTTTACCGTTACTCCATTCAATTGTCCAAAATGAAAACCTTTTGCATTTGAAACACCATACGAA
>JAGCFA010000049.1 GCA_017650375.1 Alphaproteobacteria bacterium
AATTTCATCAAAATATGGCATCCTCTTGAAAAGGGGAAAAAAATGCCAGTTGAATTTAAAACAGTAACAGAAACAGAAAAAGAGTTGCGCTTAGACAGATGGTTTAAGCGACATTTCCCAGATATCCCCCATGGTTTATTAGAAAAATTACTGAGAAAAAAAGACATTCGCATCAACAATACTAAGGCAACAACAAACACACGCTTGATGCCGGGAGATATTATTCGTATTCCCCCAATTAAAATACAGCAGAAAGTTCTTTCACCCAAAACGCTTGCCAAAGCAGATATTTCCTTAATGCAAGAGATTCTTTTATACAAAAATGAAGATATCTTGGTTTTAAACAAACCGGCAGGCTTAGCAGTTCAAGGGGGCAGCAAAACGACACATCATATTGACGGTATGTTGGAAGCTTTAAAATTTGATTACGATGAAAAACCACACCTTGTTCATCGTCTAGATAAAGAAACTTCAGGCGTTCTAGTTGTGGCAAGAACTGCACAGAGTGCAGCCTATTATAGTCGTCTTTTTAAAACAAAAGAAATTCATAAAACCTATTGGGCCTTGGTTGCCGGCTTACCGTATCCTGAAAAAGGAAAAATTGAGGCCCCTCTTTTGCAGAAAAGAACAGGAAAATATTCTGATACACGTACAATTGATTCCGATGGTTTGCCGGCTGTTTCCATGTATGCTGTTCAAGACCATTTAGTAGACAAGATCAGCTGGCTTCAAATGAGTCCTGTTACAGGACGAACACATCAATTGCGTATCCATGCCGCCAACATTTTAAAAACGCCTATTTTAGGGGATGACCGCTATGGCAAAAAGAATGAACTAAGCAAAGAACTTCCCGCAAAAATGTTTCTTCATGCCCGTGCAATTTCAATCCCTTTAAACAACAAAAAAAGGTTGGTAATAGAAGCCCCTTTACCCAAGCATTTTAAACAAGCTTTTCAACGCTTCGGTTTTTCCGAAAAGAATGTAAAATCTTTATTTTTAGGAGAACTCACATGAAATGGATTAAACGATTCTTTTTCACACTTTTTATCTTGATAATGTTACTCTTGATGGGTATTGGCATCTTTTTGATGAGTTTTGACTTGAACCATTATCGTGAAACTGTTACCAAACGTTTATCTAACGCTTTGGGATACCCCGTTAAAATTCAAAAAATTGCGACAAAGATAAGCTTGATACCGACCATCGATATTTCTGGTGTTCTAGTACTAAATAAAACACAAACAGCACCTATCGCACAAATCCCACATATAGAAGCGATTTTAGAATTATCTCCATTGATTTACGGGCAAATATCTGTCCAAAAAATAGCCATTCCAAGCGCAAATCTGAACTGGAAAACAGAGCTCAAATCCCCAACGCAATCAACAGACACAAAAAAACAAAATGCTCATATAAAAAAATTGTGGATTGAAACAATCACGATTGACAAGCTAAAATGCAAAATTGAAGACGATAAAACATATGATTTTGAATTAGAAAATATAAAGATTAAAGATCTTTCCAAAACTTCTTTTGATATTCTTATTTCTGGGAAAAAGATAAATATATCCGCTAATTTGGGATCCATCTTGGAAATCACAAAGCGAAAGGATTTACCTATTAATTTATCTTTTAAACGACAAAAAGATTTCTTGATATTAAGTGGCAGAATCGGCGATTTGGAAAATTTAAGAAATATGCATTTTCAATTGGATGCATCCATCGCTAACTTATCTGAATTTTTTAAAACTTTTAAACTTAATTTACAGGCACCAAAATTGCCTTTTAAGGCAAAGTTGGTCCTTGAAGGGAATCTGGAAAAAACGAATTTAACCATGTCAAGTTTAACAATAGGCCAAACAGACGTAGTCTCAGAACTTACAGGAACATTACAACATCTGAAAAAAAATCCAACGGTCAATTTAGATGCCGTTTTATCTGTCCAAAATGGAAAATTTACCCAATTTTTCAAGATAAAACCCTTGGATAGTTCTTTCAAAATTGAATTAACAAAAGACAAGATTGTCTTTTCCGATATTCAATTAATGGCCAACAAATCCGATGCAAAAGGACAAATATCTGTTGATTGGAAAAGTATGCCAACCTATATAAAGGGTAATTTTGTCAGCACTTATTTTAATATCTACGATCTTTGGAATCCCCCAAAAAAATCTGTAAAAGAAACAGAAAAAGAACAAAAAACACCTTCCTTCTTCGGTTCTGAAAAACTGCCGATCGATTTGTTAAATAAGGTCGATACTGACATTAAGTTGAATGTGGCAAATTTGAACCTGTCAAAAGAGTTCATTGATTACATCAAATTGGAATCAAATATCATTACCAAAAAAGGAGAATTGGATGCCCCCTTTCAGATCAATATATTTGATGGTTCTATTAAAGGTAAATTAAAGATGAGCGCCCCTAAAAATACGCTTTCTTTTTCTGCATCTATTGCAGATATCCAATTAGGTAAAATCAAACTGATCAACCAAAGCATCAAAGATTCTATGGCTTATGGAAATATCTCTTTACAAGCCAAAGGAAACACTGTACGTCAATGGGCTAATACACTTTCCGGAAAAATAGAATTAGAATTAACAAATGGGCAAATTATCAATAAATGGTTCAATTCTTTACCAAGCACCTTAAATCTTTTAAAGGGGAATACCAGCGCCTTATCTTTTTCAACACAAGATCAAAAAACTGGGCTTATTTGCGGTGCTTTAAATCTGAATGTCAAAAATGGA
>JAGCFA010000050.1 GCA_017650375.1 Alphaproteobacteria bacterium
AAAAAGCCCCGAGAGGGGTAAACACTAAAGAAACGGGAATCTTTCTTTTTTGAATGGCATAAGTACCACCGACTACACACAAAAGGAAGACCATACTTTGTAAAAGGATATTCTTCGTGTGAAGTTTAATATTCCTACGGCATCTATTCTTTTGATGCTCGTTAATCTCTTTTTCTCGTAAGTTGACCATAGTATTTATTGTATTCTTTTTTTTTATAATTGTCAAGTCAGACTTGCTTTTTGCATTGTTTAAAATAGTATTCTTTTTGGCTTTTTTATTGTCTTTCTAGTTTTTTTAATATATCTTTATTGCGTCTGCGTTTTGTTTCAGAAATCATCAAACTGGATAGACTGTGTGCAGATGATGGGGCAGCTATCAAGGGGATAATAACATTCTTTTTTTGTATGCCATACATTCCTCCTGCAATGCAAGCAAAGGAAACAAGACTTTGCAAAATAACATTGCTTGTGTGCTTTTTAATTTCTTTGCGGCACATTGCTTTTCGTTGTTCAATAATTTTTCTTCTTTCTGGGTACAGCATCGAGATAATTATAATGTATTTTAACACATTTGTCAAATAAAGCTTGCATTTCAAAACGGGCTTTGCTACACTCAAAATATGTTTAATAAAACAGAACGATTATTGGCTTTTCGGTATTTGCGCTCGCGTAAAAAGACGGGCTTTGTGTCCGTGATTGCCGGTTTTTCATTTTTGGGGATTATGTTGGGGGTTGCGACTTTGATCATTGTTACCAGTGTTATGAATGGTTTTAAAGTTGAACTTTTAACGCGCATTTTGGGTTTTAACGGGGCACTGGGCATTTATCCTAATTACGGTGCTACTATGCCTTTGGATGAGCAAATAGGGTCTGATATATCAAGCATAAAAGGTGTTACTGCTGTTGTTCCTGTTTTGGATGGTCAAGCCATGATTACTGCTGAAGACAACCAATCAGGTATCATGGTGCGCGGTATCCGGCAAACGGATTTTGACAAAGTAGAACTGTTACAAAAAGGCTACCAAGGAAACAATATTGTTGATTTTGAAGGGGCAAAAATTATTTTAGGTTGGCGTTTAGCTTCTCATCTGGGACTGCATACGGGTGATGAATTGACGTTGATTTCTTCTAAAGCAAATCTGACTGCTTTTGGTTCAATGCCTAAGATGAAAAGTTATACCGTTTTGGGTACTTTTGATTCAGGGATGAGCGAATATGATTCCAATATGGCCTTTTTGCCCTTAAAAGAATCCCAAAAACTCTTTGGTCAAAAGGGCATTTCGCAAATGGAAATTTTTGTAGAAGATGTAACGCAAATAGAAAATATTTTGGATATCGCTTTTGATAAATTACCGCCGACAGTGCGTCTTTACGATTGGCGCCATACGAACCAAGCCTTCTTTAATGCGGTGGAGGTGGAACGCAACGTCATGTTCCTGATTTTGACACTTATTATTATCGTAGCCGCTTTTAATATGATTTCAGGGCTTATTATGCTGGTGCAGGACAAAGCAAAGGATATAGCAGTCTTGCGCACGATGGGCTTGTCTCGCGGTGCAGTTCAACGTGTATTTTTACTGGCAGGTCTTACCGTTGGTGCTGTTGGCACATTAGCTGGTGTGGGACTGGGACTTGCCTTTTGCTACAACATTGATTCCATTAAAAATTGGTTGGAAAGTTTGTCTGGCAAAGAACTTTTTTCGGCGGAAATCTACTTCCTATCACACTTACCTGCCAAAGTAGATTTACCTGAAGTGGCTCTTATTGCGGGGATGAGCTTGGCACTTGCCTTCTTGGCGACACTGTACCCCAGTTGGAAAGCCTCTAAAACAGATCCGGTGGAGGCACTTCGTTATGAATAGTTTAAAACTGACACATATTGCTCGTACTTTTGGCAAGGGTGCAACCCGTTTAGAAATCCTAAAAGACATCAATCTTGAAATTACTGAGGGCGAAATTGTGGCGCTGGTCGGCCCCTCTGGATCAGGAAAATCCACTCTTCTTCATATTGCAGGACTTTTGGATACACCGACCGCAGGAACAATAGAAATTGCCGGTCAAAATGCTACTAAAATGTCAGATAAGGGGCGAACAAAGCTCCGCCAAAAAACAATAGGCTTTGTCTATCAATCGCATTTGCTACTTCCTGATTTTAATGCTCTTGAAAATGTGATGATGCCACAATTGATTGCGGGTGTTAAAGCAAAAGAAGCCGAAGCACACGCTGAAGACCTTTTAAAGGAAGTGGGTTTATCACATCGCTTAACACACAGGGCAGGGCAACTTTCGGGCGGTGAACAACAACGGGTAGCGATCGCCCGCGCACTTGCTAATTCGCCAGCCCTTCTGCTGGCCGACGAACCAACAGGCAACTTGGATCCCAAAACAGCTGATGAAGTTTTTGATACCTTTTTACGTATTGTTCGTCAAACAGGCCTTTCTGCTCTTCTTGCTACTCATAACCCTGAATTAGCAGCCAAGATGGACCGACGGATTTCTGTTGTAGATGGCTGTATTGAGGAGTTAAAATGAACACAGATAAAAAAGAATTTTATGAAAGCAGATTTGCTATTGCTATACTATTTGTATTTTGTTTGATAATGGATTTTTTCTCCATTGGATCAATTATGAGTACTTGTTCCAATAATACAGCAGGAATAAATGGTAGTATTTTCGTTTATATTATTTTGTTTGTCGGGATGACAGTTTTTGCTTTTTTAAAGCTTATTTCTACATTCCGACCATATATTACTATTGATGATTTTAGATTACAACATAAGGGACGTTCTTTTATGTGGCAACAGATTAAACAAGTATCTTTGGCTCGTCGGCCTTATATAAATAAATCTCCTTTATATTTAAAGTTGGAATTAAATCATCGGAAATACTGGATAAATTTAAGATTTATTTCAGATTCTGCCAGACGACAAATTTTAGATACGATCGAATCTCATATACCCGTTCAATATGATTTTGGTTGTAAATATAACTCCCATGAACAGACAATAATAATGGGAATCTGCTTGTTTATTTTTATTTTTATATGTGCGACACTATTGTTTGTGTTTGCCAATATGTTTATAAACGGATGAAGTTTAACGCGTTTTATTTTTCAAAACGCAAGCCTGTAATTTTTTCATTAAAAGCAAATTTTGTCGGTAATCGTCAATTGTGCCGTTGGATAAAGCCAATATTGCTTCGAAATTATCATCAGGGCTTATTTTGTTACGTCTGATATGGTGGCATTTAGTGCATTTATGGACAATAAACATTTCCCCTTTTTTGCGTTCCAAGCTATCGGCCAACATCAAGCCATGACAATCAGAGGCCCGATCCCCAGGATTCACATCTACGTGAAGCGAGGATAAACACTCTGTACAATGATTGGTATAACCGTTTCCCTTGACGTGCGTTCCGCAAAAAGCACAATCAAAATCTTCTGTTTTTCTGGTAAATTTTGCTGTTTTCATAAGGATATTATAACATATTTTTAAAAAAATGCAAGAAAAGACTTGACCTTCTTGTTTTTTTGCGCTAAAATACTAAAGCTTTCAGTTCACGCGTGCGGATATGGCGGAACTGGTAGACGCAACGGACTTAAAATCCGTTGGGGGCAACCCCGTGCCGGTTCGATTCCGGCTTTCCGCACCAATTTAAAAATCAGCTGAAACAAGCTGATTTTTTTGTGTGCTGGATCCTAAAGGAGAAGGCTTAATGAAAAACTCAATGATTACAACCGGTCAAGTGGCCACTAACAGAAAAGCATCGTTTCATTATACTTTATTAGAAACGGTGGTAGCTGGTATAATGTTGACAGGTGGCGAAGTTAAATCTTTGCGGATGGGTCATGCAACTATTGGGGAAAGTTATGTCTCTCCTGAACACGGTGAACTGTTTTTAGTAAATGCCCACATTGATGATTATATGGCTGGTAAAAATGGTTTTGTAGAACAAGAAAGCGCGCGGCCCAGAAAACTGTTGGTGCGGCAAAAGGAACTCTCGCATATGATTAAAGAGGTTTCTCAAAAGGGGCGCACGATTGTACCTTTAGAAATTTTCTTTAATGAACGAGGTATTGCCAAAGTTAAAATTGCTTTGGCACAAGGAAAGACCTATTCTGATAAACGCGAAGCCATTAAAAAGCGTGATTGGCAACGCGATAAAGCGCGGGTTATGGCTCATTATAATTCTAAAGGATAGATTCCATCATATTGTGATCTTTGATTATTGCAGAGACTTTATCCACTGTTTTTTGAGCATAACGGTACATATGTCGTAAGGCATGGGGATGTTTTGCTTTTTCCGCGCGACATCTTAAATCGGTTAAAAATTCATTCGAATACATATAAGCATCCACAACATCGCGACCATAATGGATAATGTTTTGGCTGGCCTTGGGCATATATCGTTCATAGCGGATCTTTGTTTTTTGTGCCTGTTCTGATAAACGATCTATTTCTTCTATTTTTCCATCATAGCAACTGGATAAGACCCCAATGACATAAAGGGTAATCATAGCCTCGTTATAATCCTCTCTAAATCCCATTTGCTGATTTGGAGGCAATTGGACTCTGGGATTGATGGAGGATGTTTTTTGTAAAGAAGGAGTTGGCGCCAAAGGAATTTTTTTTGCTTCAGGTTTTGGCGCTATTGATGGGATGGGAAGTTTTTTTCCTTCTAAGATATCAAAGAAATCAGATTGTTGATATGTAACGCCATTAGTAACATCCGTATCTAAAACTTTTCCCATAAGATCCTCCTATCTTTAGAGATTATTCTTTTATTCTATATCATTTTTTATTTTTGTCAAGTAATTATTTATTGTGGCCTAAAAAAAACTGGACATTTGACTTAAAATTTCCTATACTTCCTCTAAAACAGGAGGTGGCTATGTCAATTTTTAAATTATCTCAAACTTTTCTTGCTTTTTATAAAAGAAAAGAAACGCCTGTTCATAGTAAAAAAGTTTATTCTAAAGCAGATGAAGAAAAAGAAGCGCAGGATGATTTGACACGCTTATTTCCA
>JAGCFA010000051.1 GCA_017650375.1 Alphaproteobacteria bacterium
CCCCCGCTTGAAGTCGGCGGGGGAGATTTTAAAAGCTTACCTTATTTCTTGGCTTTTACAGCAGCCTGAGCGGCAGCCAAACGAGCCAATGGCACGCGGTATGGTGAGCAAGACACACCATTTAAGTATTGATTCAAGTACATAATGGAGTTGGCGTCACCACCGTGTTCACCACAAATGCTGAGGTAAATGTTTGGATTAGTGGCTTTACCATCCTTGCAAGCCATCGCAATCAACTTACCCACACCTGTTGCATCCAAGGATTGGAACGGATCACGTTCATAGATGCCCTTTGTCACATATTGTGGCAAGAAGGATCCAGCGTCATCACGGCTCATCCCCAAAGTTGTTTGGGTGAGGTCGTTTGTTCCGAATTCAAAGAAGTCAGCAAGTTCTGCAATTTCACCAGCCAATAAGGCAGCGCGTGGCAATTCAATCATTGTACCCACTGTGTAAGCCACACGCTTCCCTTTTTCAGCAAAGACGGCTTCAGCTGTTTCATCAATGATCTTCTTGCAGATTTCCAACTCTTTCTTGGAGGAAATCAAAGGAACTTCGATTTCAGGAATGGCCTTCACGCCTTCTTCAGCCACAATTAAAGCGGCTTCAATAATGGCACGGGTTTGCATTTCGCAAATTTCCGGATAGACCACAGCCAAACGGCATCCACGCAAGCCCAACATTGGGTTGGCTTCATGTAAGGATGCAGTACGGGCCACGATTTCTTCCACTGTTACACCCATTTGTTTGGCCAAAGCTTCTTGTTCTGCCTTTTTATTGGGCAAGAATTCATGCAATGGTGGATCCAACAAACGGACTGTCACAGGCAGACCATCCATAATCTTGAACAAAGACACAAAGTCTTCGCGTTGGAATGGCAACAATTTGGCAAGTGCGGCACGGCGTCCGGCTTCATCTTTTGCCAAAATCATTTCACGCATATGGTTAATACGGCTTGGGTCAAAGAACATATGTTCTGTACGGCACAAACCGATACCTTCAGCACCAAAATCTTTAGCTGTTTGAGCATCAGTTGGTGTTTCGGCATTGGCGCGAACTTTCAATGTGCGGATTTCATCCACCCATTTCATGAATTCACCAAAGTCGCCAGCCATTTCAGGCTTCACGAGTGGTAATTCACCAGCCATCACCTGACCAGTTGTACCATCAATGGAGATCATGTCGCCAGCCTTTAAGGTAACACCACCGGCTGTCAATGTTTGAGCAGCATAGTCAATGCGCAAATCGGCCACACCAGACACGCAAGGGATACCCATACCACGGGCCACCACGGCGGCGTGTGAGGTCATACCACCACGGGCGGTCAACACACCTTGAGACACATGCATACCGGCAATATCTTCTGGGGAGGTTTCCACACGGACTAAGACGACCTTTTTACCTTCAGAGGATTGGGCTTCGGCATCAGCTGCACTGAAAACGATTTGTCCAACTGCCGCACCAGGAGAAGCAGGAAGCCCAGTTGCAATCACATCACGTTTGGCAGATTTATCAAACATCGGGTGCAACAATTGATCCAAGTGACCAGGCTCAACGCGGGTCACGGCTTCTTCTTTGGTAATCAAGCCTTCACGCACCATATCAACAGCGACCTTTAAGGCAGCCAATCCGGTACGTTTACCATTACGGGTTTGCAACATCCAGAGTTTCCCATTTTGAACGGTAAATTCCATATCTTGCATATCTTTATAATGGGATTCCAATTTATGACGAATGGCATCCAATTGAGCATAAACTTCTGGGAATTCTTCTTCCATGCAAGGCAAGTTCAAGCCACGGCGTTCATTTCCAATCTTGGAAATTTGTTGTGGGGTACGAATACCAGCCACCACGTCTTCACCTTGAGCGTTTTTCAAATATTCACCGTAGAAGTAATTTTCACCGGTTGCAGCGTCACGGCTGAAGCACACACCTGTTGCAGAATCATCACCAGAGTTTCCAAACACCATACATTGGACGTTCACAGCGGTACCCCAATCGGCAGGAATATTGTTGAGTTTGCGGTAGAAGATAGCACGTTCGCTCATCCAAGAACCAAAAACGGCACCGATAGCGCCCCAGAGTTGTTCGTTCACATCTTGAGGAACAACTTTCCCTTCGGCCACACCGATCTTTTTGTATTCAGCAATCACGTCTTTTAATTGTTCAACAGTCATTTCGCTGTCATGTTTATAACCATTTTCTTCACGAACACGATCCAAAACGGCTTCAAACTTATGGATATCCACACCCATAGCTGTATCAGAATACATTTGCAAGAAACGACGATAGGAATCATAGGCGAATTTAGGATTGTTGGAAGCTTTAGCAAGTCCTTCAACTGTTTGATCGTTTAAACCAAGGTTCAAAATTGTATCCATCATCCCAGGCATAGAAACGCGGGCACCAGAACGCACAGAGAACAATAATGGGTTTTCGGGATCACCGAATTTTTTACCCATCACGGCTTCAACGCCTTTCAAACCTTCCATTACCTGTTGTTTCAATTCATCAGAATAAGCTTTGTTATTCTTGTAATAGAACGTACAAGCTTCTGTTGTAATTGTAAATCCTGGAGGAACGGGAACACCAATACTGGACATTTCTGCCAAGTTGGCGCCTTTACCACCCAACAATTCACGCATGCTGGCATTGCCTTCAGCCTTGCCATCACCGAAAGTATAAACGAACTTCGTCATCTTATATTTTTCCTTTTCTTTTAATTAAAAAAACCACCTGAGGCATGCCACAAATGGAAAATCCTCTTTTTTTATGGCGGAGAATGTAGCACTTTTTTACAAAAAAAGCAAGAGATTTTTCTCTTGCTTGAAATGCTTTTTCTATTCTTATTAGTTTAAGTAATTTTAACTATTGTTGGCACCAATGTCTTGCTGTCCACTGATATGATCCAATTGTCTATTAAACTCTAAGGTCATTGTATTGTTATCTGCTGAGTTGCAGTCAGTAGAAATATAGGCCCGAATATCATTGGCTTGAATTTTCATTTGTTGGCACAATTTTTTTGAAACCCCCGTAATGGTAATTTTAAATTTACCATCGTCCAGCAGTTGAACGTCTTGTGAAAATTTAGCATATCCGAAATCATCATGACTACTATATTCAGCCAAAGAAGGGTTGGTTCGGCCAATTTGTAATTGTGTAGCAATTGAAACAGCACGCAAAGAAGCGCCACTTAACAGCTCATTAGCATGATTTTTGTCCAATGCAACTCTATACCCATTTACAGCTGTTACACTTAAAATGCCCATCACAGCCAAAACACCCAACACTTCGACCATGGAACGACCAATTTCAGAAATACTTTTAAATGTCATTTTATCTCCTTTCTTAGTATATATGTTAAGGTGTAGCATATTTTTTAATTTGTTGCAAGAAAAAAATCCTCAATAATAATATCAAGGATTTTTTATTATAATTCCAAAAGCTTTTTATCGATTGGATCGACCTTTAAACAGAGCTTTCATTTTTCTAACGAAATTATCTTTGTGCTCTGACACAACTTCTCCAAAAGGTTTTTGTAGATCGTCTAGCTTTTTTTGATTTTCTGGCGTCATGCGCAAGAAAATTTTCTTTGAAAAATTATCTGCATTTTGATATTGCCGATACTTTGCTATTTCTTCAGGCGAAAGCTGATAGGGGCTATACCTGCGCCTATATCTGTCTAATACAAGGCCTTTGTCTATTCTCCAATCCCCATATTCATGATATCTTGTTTGTAAAGATAAAAGAACTAC
>JAGCFA010000052.1 GCA_017650375.1 Alphaproteobacteria bacterium
CACAAAGGAACTCCGCCAAAATGGCGGAGATATTTTTAACTTTATATAAAAGAAGGACCGAAGAAAGAGGGGGAGAATCCTTTTTACTTGCAATTCGCGTTGAGGAGTATTACGTTTACAAGTCTTCCAACTGTCCGGGGGGCATTATAACATATTTTTTTTGTTTTGTCAAATATTTTTATTTTAAGACTTTAAACACTATAAAAATCTGCGCCATTGAAAATTTCCTTAACTTGAATATTAGAGCATCCTCTTTATTATCCTTCAGCAAATACCTTTTTCAACCTAAAAGCAACGCAAAAAACCCCGATTGCTCGGGGCTTTTTTTATAATTTCCTCTTTATGTTATTTAAGTAACATCTTGAAGTCAACGACGACGGCGCGGTCTTTTGTGACTAACACAGGGTTGCCATCAATGGATTTGATTTCAGGAATTTCCAAAACCAATTTTTGCACTTTGGCCAGAGTATCAGCCAAAGGTCCAACAGCTTTGGGTTCTTCGCCACGCACACCGTTCAAGATGACACCAACTTTGGTTTCCTTAATCATGGCATCAAAGTCATTGGCGGGCAAGATGCGCATCGTGGTATCACGCATCACTTCGGTATAAATACCACCTGTTCCGAACACCATCACGCGCCCAAAGTTCTTATCGGAATTGACGCCGATAATGGTTTCGGTGGCTTTGGTAATCATTTCCTGAATCAGGACGCTGGCGCCTTTTAATTGGAACTTGGCAATAGTCGCTGTCAAAGCATCAAAGGCCTCAACGAATTTTTCTTCGGAATCAATGTTTAAGTAAATACCTTTCATTTCCGTCTTATGCAAAGCATCAGGTGCAGAGAGTTTCAACACGACAGGGAAGATATTCTTGGCAAATGCCAGGGCTTCAGCCTTATCCGTAAAGTTCCCGCATTTTGGATAATCAATGCCATAATGATCCATAATCATGTTCATTGTGGATTGAGGCAAGCTGGCCAGCCCTTCGGCCACAGCATCCGCCACCGCCTTTTTGATTTCGGCTGGCACTTCACCGATTTCTGCCTTGACTTCTGGCATGCCTTTGAATGCCATTTGAGCTTTCATGAGCCCCAACAAGCGAATACAATCGGTTGGGTAATCATAGGTCAAAATGTTGGCTTTTTTCAGCATTTCAACGCCTTCACGCACACGGCTACCACCGATGAAAGAACAGAAAATGTTCACATTCTTGAATTCAGGGGCCAACTTGATAATGGCTTCGGCAGTTTCTTTGGGTTCTGTGGACATCTGCGGTGTTAATAAAACAATGATGTTTTTGTATTCACCGGATTCACACAGAACGCGTAAAGCATTTTCATAACGATCAGCCTTGGCATCCCCCACCACGTCAATTGGGTTACCAACAGAGGCTTCCGGAGTCAAGACAGCACGCAATTTTTCGATTGTTACTTCTGATGGACGAGCCAAATCCAATTTGGCTTCTTCGCACAAATCGGAAGACAAAACACCGACACCACCAGCGTTTGTCAAAATACCGACAGAGCCACCAAAGTCTGTGTGGTTTACGTATTGCAACAATTCCAAAGCTCCGAAGAGTTCACGTGTAGTGTAGACTTGGATAGCACCAGAGCGTTGCAAAGCAATTTCAAGCACGCGATAGTTAGGTGCCAAAGATCCCGTATGGGATAAACTGGCAGCCTGCGCTTTAGATGATTTTCCAGGTTCCATAATGACGCAAGGTTTTGTCTTGGAAACTTCCTTTAACACACGCAAAAATTCTTGTCCTTTTTTCAGGCCTTCCAAATAGAACACAAAGGCCTTGGTGTTCGGATCATGTTGAATGGCTTCCAAGAGGGAGGCTTCATTCAAATCGGCTTTGTTCCCAATGGAAATAAAGTGGGAAAAACCGATCCCTTTTTCTTCAGCCCAATCCAAAATAGCACTGCAATAAGCGCCTGATTGTGAAATGAACGCCACATTCCCACGCAATGGGAAGCAAGGTGCAAAGGATGCATTCAATTTATCAAATGTGGAAATATGTCCCAAGCAGTTGGGGCCGAGCAAATTGATACCGGCATCCAAACATTTTTTGGCGATGGCCAGTTCCAATTCCTTATTGCCAGCTTCACCAAATCCGGCAGTAATGATACTGACGTTTTTGGCGCCGTTCGCAATGGCATCATCCACAGCGGCTTCGCAAAAACGAGCTGGTACCAATAATACGACCAAATCCACGGGTTCTGGAATATCACGGGTGGAGGCAAAGCATTTTTTGCCCTTTAATTCTTGTCCGGCCAATTTTGGGTTCACCCCGTACAAGTTCCCTTCAAATCCGGCATCAATCAAGTTTTTGAAAACGACAGCGCCCAACTTGGATTCATCGGCCGAAACCCCGACCACAGCCACAGATTTCGGATTAAAAAAAGTGTTTAGACTCATTTTATTTTCTTTCCTTTCATTTAAATTTATTTGTTCATTGTTCTTGTTCTCGGTGATTGAAATTTAAATTATCTAAATTCTTCGCTAATAACACTCATCATTAAAATAATTTTTAAATTTCAGTTCCTTTCATGTTAAAATTAGATGGCAGGAAGTGTAGGAAATTATGCCAAAAATGTCAAGAAAATTTTAATCTCGACAAAGGCGCAGTAATCTTTCTTCTGCTTGACGGAGTTTATCAACCAATTCTTTATGAGCTTGATAAAAATCATCTCCTCGGGCAAAAATTGCCAGCGCTGTCGCATCTAGCGGGTTAAACGCTTTTCCAAGAACCAAATTTTTAAAATAAAGTTCTTCAAAATTAGCCACACATCGCAAATGCCAAGAATTTAAAGTGTTCGGGATATTATATCGTCCTGATTGTCCGGTCCAACTGGTAAAAAAGGCCTGTATCCGTTTAGCAGGGCATGCCATCAATTCAGCCCATTTCATACGGATCAACTGTTCCGTTGATTTCAATGAATCATTATATTCAAAACGCAAATTCTGAGACATACTCAGTGCATGCATATACCTGTTCGCATCATCCATTTTATCAAAAAATTCTTGAATGGACGGAGTATCATGCGTATCCAGTGCGGCTACATCTTGATAACGCGCATTCATTAATTGATAAATATGTGTTTCATCACTAATATCCACAAACTGGGTTACCAGCATACGATTTAACCCAAACATATCCAATACTTCGTCTAATTGAGGGGGGCGTATTCCAATGTCTTCCAAATATAAATCCATCGTGCTTAGACCATATTTTTGTATAGCAGGCAAAAGAATTTTTTCTGTAATTGCAGCAAAATCAGATAGCTTTTTTTTATTGTATTTTTTGAGGATCGAGTGATGAGAAGAAGAATAAAGGCGACCCGCTTTAATTTTGCGATTATCGGATAAAACATACGGATTAACAAAAGCGATAAAGTGATCTATGCGTAAACCACCCTTCGCACGATATATTGCCGTTTCAATCAGTTGTTGCCACAGTTTCCCAGCAAGTCCCAAAGAACCATCTTTTTCAAAAAGAAGTTCCGGTCTAAAAATAGGAAATCCCCATCGTTGTGGTTCTTTTGAAAAGGCATCTGGAGGAGCTCCCAACGTCATTTCTTTCATAAAATAGTCGGGATATTTTTTTTGAATTTCTGCGGGAATTAAAACCTGTAAATCTCCAATATAAGGATAAGAACAATTGTGCGTATATGTTTCCGCTAACTGTGTTGCAAATGTTGGTAAGGGTAATTTTGATTTCTTTGTCTGATAAGCCTCCGTCAAAATGGTATTAAAATCATTTTCCACTTGATCAAAATTAATATAATCTGATTTTTTAGGAATCGCATAAATTGTCATCAAGGTTTCTGATTTAATCAACTTCTGAGTCACCAAATCTTCCGGAGGAATAAAAAATGGATTATCTGCTTGTTCTGACATATAAGGTGAATGTCCTGCAATTTTATTGGTACGTCCCCCAGGCCCTAATTGGATTTTATGAAGTTCTGTTCCAAAAAAATCCCAAATACGTCCTGCCCCTTTCCCATAAGGTGAACCGATTCCGACATTTTCACTTTCACTGATGGCAGGCATACAGGGACCAGGCATTCCCATTGTTACTTCTTTATCTAAAGCACGATAAGCCTCATGAATTAAAGGCTTCAGACTTTTCCAATAAGAAATTATGTTATGCAGGTTTTTCATATCTCTCCCTGACTTTAAATTAACCTATTTAAAGCCAAAAAGCAACTTTTTTCTTATACAAAAGAGAGAAATTAGAATCTATCCGTTCGTATGATCATCGTTAGTTTTTTAATTTGAAGCCTCTGTCTTCCACAAACAATTACTTGATCATTTTCTGTTGGGAGGGAGTATAGTCTTTTTGAGTTGATTTACCGATCTGTTAACAAAAGTTATTTAAAAGAAATTCATCCCGTTTAATCTGAATTGTTATTAGGTTTTTCTTGACTTTCTACAGGTGTTTTGTTATAATTACTTTCAAATTAAAAAGGAGAATCAAATGTCATTTACTTATCATGAATTACGCAATCTGTGGTTAGACTTTTTTAAATCCAAAGGACACGCTGAAATTCCCTCGGCTTCTGTGTTTCCTGAAAATGATCCGACCGTATTGTTTACCACAGCTGGTATGCATCCTTTGGTTCCTTATTTGATGGGACAAAAACACCCAGCAGGCAAACGTCTGACTGACATTCAAAAATGTATTCGCACCAACGATATTGCTGATGTGGGCGATTATTGCCATTTAACATTTTTCCAAATGATGGGCAACTGGTCTTTAGGGGATTATTTTAAAAAGGAAATGGTGGCTTGGAGTTTTGAATTTTTAACCCAAAAGTTGGGCTTCAAAAAGGAACAATTGGCGGTGACCTGTTTTGCAGGTGATAAAGACGCCCCCCGCGATGATGAAACAGCGGGTTATTGGAAAGAGCAAGGCCTGACAGATGATCAAATCTTTTTCTGTGGCAAAGAGGATAACTGGTGGGGACCTGCCGGTCAAACGGGTCCTTGCGGTCCAGATACCGAAATGTTTATTGATAATGGTCAACCCAAATGTGGGCCGGATTGTAGACCAGGATGCCATTGTGGTAAATACACCGAAGTTTGGAATGATGTGTTTATGCAATACAATAAAAAAGAAGATGGTACTTATGAATTACTGGCTCAGAAAAATGTGGATACAGGCATGGGGTTGGAACGCACCTTATGCTTTTTGAACGGGATTCAAGATGTGTATTCCACAGAATTATTTTCTGACACAATTAAACAATTGGAAACTTTGTCGGGTAAAAAATATAATGATGATTTAAAGGCTTTTCGTAAAATTGCCGACCATTTGCGCACCAGTGTCTTTATTATGGGCGATGACAGGGGACTTACCCCCTCTAACACCGATCAAGGCTATATTTTGCGTCGGTTGATTCGTATTGCCATCCGTAATATGAAAAAGTTGGGAATTGATCCAGCTGAATTGCCACACTTGGCTGAAACGGTTATCAATCGGTATGCATCTGATTACGCTGAATTAGGACGCAATAAGCAATTTATTTTAGAGGAATTGGCTAAGGAAGAAAAATTGTTTAGCCGCACCTTAACAACTGGCCTTAAAGAAATGGATAAAGTGATAGTGAATTTAAAGAATAAAACCATTGATGGTCAAACCGCTTTCCATTTGTATGATACCTATGGCTTCCCATTGGAATTCACCGAAGAAATTGCGGCTGAACATGGTTTAAATGTGGATGTGGATGGCTTTAATAAATGTTTTGAAGCACATCAGGCACTGTCACGTGCGGGCTCTGAACAGAAGTTCAAATGTGGTCTGAGTGACCATTCCGAAGAAACAACGAATTTACATTCAGCCACACACCTTTTGCATGCTGCACTTCGCAAAGTATTAGGGGATGAAGTTGCTCAAAAAGGGAGCAATATTACGCCAGAACGATTGCGCTTTGACTTTTCTTTTGGGCGTAAAATGACCCCAGAGGAAGTGAAACAAGTAGAAGATTTGGTAAACGATGCCATCAATCGTAAAATGCCAATTACCTGCGAAGAAATGCCTCTGGATAAAGCCGTCGAATCAGGCGCAACAGCTTTGTTTAAAGATCGCTATGATACCGAACTTGTCAAGGTCTATACCATGGGTGATTTTTCCAAAGAAGTTTGCGGGGGACCTCATGCGACCAATACAGGTGATTTAGGACACTTCAAGATTAAAAAGGAAGAATCTTCTTCTGCCGGTGTACGCCGTATTAAAGCAGTACTAGAGAAGTAAAAAAAGCCCTGTTAAACACAGGGCTTTTTCTTTTCTTAAAGCTTACCAATTTCTGGCAATCAATTCAAAATAAGCTTGAGGATGCGCGCATGCAGGGCATTCTGTCGGAGCAGATTTACCTTTGTGGACATACCCACAATTGCGGCAACGCCATTCAGTTTCACTGACACGTTCAAACACTTCTGCCTTTTTCAAATTTTCTGCCAAAGCTTTGAATCTTTCTTCATGAAATTTTTCTGCCACACTGACAGCACGCCAAACAGCTGCAATTTCAGAAAAGCCTTCTTGTTCTGCCACTTCTGCCATTTTTGGATATCCGTCTGACCATTCTTCATGTTCACCGGTTGCAGCAGCTGTTAAATTTTCTAAAGTTGTACCAATTTTACCAGCGGGAAAACATCCCTCAATCATTACATCGCCACCTTCTAAAAACTTGAAAAAGCGTTTGGCATGCTCTTTTTCCTGATTGGCTGTTTCTTCAAAAACGGCAGCAATTTGTTCATACCCTTCTTTTTTAGCCTTTCCAGCAAAATACGTATAACGATTACGGGCTTGTGATTCACCTGCAAACGAGGTTAATAGATTTTTTTCTGTTTGTGTTCCTTTTAATGTTGTCATGTCGTTTCCTTTCATGTTAAGACATGATTAAAGTGTATATGATTTTATGGCTAAGGTCAAGTTATAATTTTTTATTTCTTCGATCTTTGCTATCCAATAACAGCCACTTTTTATCATAAGGTTTATGCTTTTCTTGCATCGTTCTGGGATCAGTCATAAACCATTTTTTATTAAGAATACGTCCTTCTCTGATATCGTAATTTTGGCTGGTTTTTCTTTCGCGTTTTTTCATTTCTCGATTGTATTCGCTTTTCCTGGAAACATTTTCCATAGCTGTTTTTTGTTCACCGGTAATCGCCCAAGTCGGATCTACAAATTCCCATTGATTTTCTATCCAAACGACATTCCAGGCATGACCTCCTTTATTATCCTGACATTTCTTGTGTTTTTTATCAACTTCATTGGTACAACCTTCAATCGTATGAGCTTTTATCTTTGCTTCTCTCAGCATGTCTTTATATAAATCAGCAATATCTCCACACATTCCCAAACGTTTTTTTAAAATATCTCCGGCTTCTGGAACAACAGCTCTGGAATGATTGGAAGAAGCTTTATCTTCACTTTGACGATAGCGATAATCATCATAATCGATATTTTTTACGATCCACAGCAACAAAACATAGGCTTTATCTTCGTCTTTTTCTAGAGAATCAGTCAGAGCTTGAACTAATTTTTTAATATCCGCCCTTGAATCAGCTTTGGGAGCTTTTTCCACTTGACGCAAAAAAGCTCCTTCTGGGACGGCCAAAACAGGGACAACCCACATCAAAAAAAACACAAAAATAAGTGCGCGCATTCATCCTCCTGATTACAAAGATAACACCCTTACTAAAAAAAGTCAATTTGAAAATCCATAAAGTTTTCCCTTGACTTGGATATTCGGGTGTGCTAAGGTTGGGATAAACTTATTTTTAACAGGAACGGAGATTAAATAAAATGCTTAAAGACTTATCCATGCCCCCCCCCACGTGTAAATAATCGTTATTTATCAAAGGCTTATTCTGAATCTGGTCGGTCTATGGTCGAGGTACTTGCGATGTTGGCGATTGCCGGCATCATTGGTTCCGCTGGCGTTGGCGGGTATACAGTGGCTATGAAGAAACATCGTGCCAATGAATTGATTCATGAAGCCGCTGGACGGGCCCTGGCTGTGTCACAACAACTGGCGGTGGGCAGGAAATTGGATGAGTTAGATTTCGGGGGATATCCGAACAATGATACGGGGCATGGGAAGTTTGCAGATAAGCCGATTCCTTTGACAGGGGGCGAGTTCTTTAAAATCCCCATTACGGGAATGGATCAAACCACTTGTGAACAATTAAAGGTGATGGCCGGCGGATCTTTACGGCGTGTGGATTGTAAGGATGACGGAAATGGGAAAGTGACGGCTGACCTTATTTACCAAAAGGATTTATCAGCGACAGCGGGAACGATTCCCGGGGATACCGGTGGGAGTGGAGGAACAGGGAACAGCACCACACGCAGTTATGATAATAATCGTTCGGGGTGTGAAGAAAACGGGTATCAATACTGCAGTAATAACATCTGTATTACCAAGGAAGAAGTGTGTGAGACGGGCAGTGCCCTGTGTGCCGATACTTATCCGGGGACCAGTGAGAACAACACCGGCGGATATGCCGGCGAAGTGGAGGGAAAGACCTGTCGTTGTCCCAGCGAAAAAGCATACACTGAAACCAATGGATGTATTGTGGCGTGTTCCGGTCATGGCACCTTAAATGAAAAAGAAGATTGTGTGTGTCAGGGGGGATATTGTGGTGTTGTGTGTGAAAATCAGATAACCTGCCAACATGGGACATGGACACCGGATAAATGCGAATGTGATGCCAATTGGTATGGTCTCTTGTGTGATTCCAATTGCGATGGCTGGAGGGATATTTATGGCGCCTGCTATTCGTGCGATCTTAACTGCGGTTCTGAAGCCACTTTATTGGAATGTCAAAAATGTGATCATACCAACTATCCACGGGAAATGGTGAGGAATAGATGTGTCATCTCCACAGCCGCCTGTAACACCCTTTATCCCTCAACAGGTGGGTTTAGGGATAATTATGTCACCTGCGTGTCGTGCTCTTATGAGTCTGGTGTTTCCAATACCAGTAAGGACGAATGCG
>JAGCFA010000053.1 GCA_017650375.1 Alphaproteobacteria bacterium
CCACCATTTTATGCGATCTATATTTTCTTGAGTGGTAATGACAGCATATAATTGTTCTGGATTTTTTCTTAGCTGTATATTTGAAATATGTTGTTGTGCTTGTGCTTTTTGATATTCTTTTGTATCAACCTTTAAAGCAAATAAAGAGCCCGCAGGGACAAACCATTCATATTCTTTATATGATTCAATTAAATCCATATGATACTTCATGGAAATTTCCAAAAAGTCTTTTGTGGAGATAGAAATTTCGCCTGCATCATCACCGCTGGTGTGGATTGTCCATCTGTCTTTTCCAGATGTAATGCGACCTGAATTCAAAATACGTTCTGTATTTGCCAGCGTTGTTCCGTGGAATAGTAGATGCATTTCATCCGGAATATTTTTTCTGGCCCAATCAGGAAATGTTCTAAAAATTTGATTTCGGCAAGCAATATCTTTTTTATTTTGAGGACGTAAAAAACGCAGTTGATCCAGATATGCCAAACGTTCAATTTGCAGTTCAATAACATCTGATGAATTCTTAAGACTCTGATCGTTTAAGATATTCTTAAAAAATGAATCTATTTGTTCTAAATCAAAAATTATTCTCTGACGTTTTGTTTTATAGTCTTTAAGGTTTGACATGTCTTTCCTTCTTGATCAGGATGAACTTCTTCAATTTCAACTGCTTCATAGGTTTTGATGCAATTGCTGGGTTTGCATTTTCCTTGTAAATCCATCCGAATAAAGAATAAGGGGAATAATGCTTCTTGTTGAGGATGCAAAAAGCAAAGATCAAGTATATTATGCAGAGGTCTTGCATAAAAACAAAAAAAGTTTTTTGTTTTTTGTGAACGTTTCAGGTAAGAGGATTTTCCATTTTCAATAGAAAACTCTGTTGCAATGTCATAGGTTGGTTTTAATGGTTTATATTGTTTAACTTTGTCATCCCATCCCATTTTTATATCAGAAGAACGAATCAGGTGTGTGCCCTTAACCAAAGTTCCTTCATCAAAAAACAGATGAGCTATTTCATGAGTGCCTGGTCTTTCGACTACAATATGTTCAGGATACTTTGTATCCTTTGATTTTTTTAAAATCTGTACTTTTAATTTAGCTGACATTTCAGTATTCCTTTCTTTCAAAAAATTTCTTTAAAGGAGCAACTCGGTATTTCTGGTGTGGATAAATTTCTTTGATATCTGCACTGGAAAGCGGACCGATATAGTGATTGGGGACGCATCGGTCGTTTAAGTCCATTTCTACGAAAAAATCACCAGAAGATCTAGGGTATGAGTAAAAACAGATGGTGCTCTGATTAAATATCGGACTGACAGAAAAAGCAAACAAACTTTGATTTTCTGGCCCCTTCAGATAGGTACTTTCTCTTAAATGGTTTTCTTTGTCTTTTTTAAATACAATATCTTGGATGACAGAATAATTTGGTCGTAAGGCTTTATATCTTTTTTCCGATTTATGCCACGCCATTTTGATTTCAGGATTCCGTTTGATGTGTGTCAACCTTGCTAAATATCCGTCATCAAAATAAAGGTGCACCATTTCATAGGTTTCAGGTCTTTCCACAATAATATGTTCGGGATGAGCTGCGTCCTTTGATTTTTTCAAAATTTTTACTTTTAAGGGATTGCCCATTTATTCTCCTTATTGGTTCATAGAATTAAAAAATTCGTCATTTGTTTTGGTTGGACGTAATTTTTCCATCAAAAATTCCATAGATTCGGTGACACCCATCGGCATCAATACACGGCGTAACATCCACATTTTTGGTAAACGGTCTTTGGCGACCAATAACTCTTCTTTGCGTGTACCGGATTTAGTGATATCAATAGCCGGGAAAATACGTTTGTCAGACACTTTGCGATCCAAAACGATTTCGCTGTTACCAGTCCCTTTAAATTCTTCAAAGATAACTTCGTCCATACGAGAACCGGTATCTACTAATGCTGTTCCGAAAATAGTTAAGCTGCCACCTTCTTCAATATTACGAGCAGCCCCAAAGAAACGTTTTGGTTTTTGCAAGGCATTGGCATCCACCCCACCGGTCAAAACTTTTCCTGAGCTGGGGACAACAGTATTATAGGCGCGTGCTAAACGCGTAATACTATCCAATAAAATAATGACATCCTTTTTGTGTTCTACCAAACGTTTTGCTTTTTCAATCACCATTTCGGCGACTTGTACATGGCGTGTAGCTGGTTCATCAAAGGTGGACGAAATTACCTCGCCTTTAACCGAACGAATCATGTCTGTTACTTCTTCTGGTCGTTCATCAATCAAAAGCATAATCAGATGTGCCTCAGGATAGTTGGCTGTGATGGCGTGTGCAATATTTTTCAACATAACTGTCTTACCTGTTCTGGGGGGAGCGACAATCAAGCTACGTTGTCCTTTTCCTTGGGGGCAAATCAGATCAATAATACGTGGTGTTAAATCCTTTTTATCTTCAATAGAGGTTGGTTCGTGTTCCATTGTGATAGCCTCTTGAGGATATAATGGGGTTAAATCATCAAAGTTGACACGATAGCGTAATTCTTCTGGTTTCACGAAATTAACGGTATTAAGTTTGCTAAGAGAAAAGTATTTTTCATTGCCATTTGGCGCGCAAATTTCTCCGGAAATGGTATCTCCTGTGCGAAGTCCCCATCTTTTTATATGGCTGGGTGCTACATAAATATCATCTGGACCAGCTAAATAATTAGCTTCTGGAGATCTTAAAAATCCGAAACCGTCTGGCATGACTTCCAATACACCATCAGCATAAAGGGTATTTTCTGTTTGAGCCAGATGTTTTAAGATGGCGTACATTAAATCTTGGGTGCGCAAGCTGGCAGCATTTTCAACCCCCAAATCTTCTGCTTGACGTAATAATTCAGCTGGGGATTTTTTCTTTAAATCTTGTAATTGCATAATAAACCTCTAAAAAAATGGGAAATAAATTCAGGAGAATACCTGATGCTGTCTATTATACTCTTTTTTTGAAAAAAGTCAAGATAATTAACGACCACGCTTTTTGGGGGCGGTCATTGAAAGGGTATTTGTTTCAAAAGAATGGGGCGGCTGTTGATTCAATGCTAATTGAGCCCGTAGTTCTCCTTTTTTACTGGATTTTCTTAACCTTCTGTTCAAGGCGCTTAAGCCCTTTTTAAAGGGTTTTGCAAACAAAGAAACCGCAGCCATTGTAACAAAAGCCATATAAATATATAATTTTTTATTAAAGCGAATACGTTTTTTCTTCTTCATTTTTTTGCTCCTTGCCTTCTTCAGTATAGCACGGAGCTCTTTTTTTGTCAAAGGGGAATTTTTTTCTTGCAAAAATTTTTTCTGTTTTATAAAATAAGGATATAAAAAAGGAAGGTTTTTACATGATTAAAAAAGTTTTTGTTCTTATTGCGGCTCTTTTTTGCTTTTTATATTTTAAGCCTGCGATGGCAGCCTTGCGAAGTGGTCCATACATTGGTTTGTCTGGTGGGGCTTCTATTATGCGTTCAAAAATCAACCAAAAGATG
Source organism: Alphaproteobacteria bacterium (assembly GCA_017650375.1). Lineage (GTDB taxonomy): Bacteria > Pseudomonadota > Alphaproteobacteria > CAAHEQ01 > UBA3637 > UBA3637. The sequence goes on from JAGCFA010000053.1 coordinate 3,507, forward strand.
CATCACGATACTGTTTTTGTGTCTACTCTTGCATTAGGAGTACGTGCAGGGTCTATCCGCCTTGCCGGAGAAATGATTTTGAATACCAAAGCAGATTATCAAAAAAAAGATGGTAAACTCAGTTATGAAGCAAATGCTCTTTCTTTGCAAGGATATTATGATGTTCCTGTTCGTTCTATGATTCGTCCATTTTTCAATGTTGGTGTTGGCATGTATGGTTCAACGATTAAAGGTGAACCGGATGTGGATGATTCTAATGATAAAATGATGTGGAATGTGGGGGCTGGGTTCACATTTGCGGTTAGCCGTGCAACCAGTTTGGATTTAGGATATCGTTATTTGCGCTTTTCTAAGGAAAAGTACAAAGATGGCAATAAAAAACAAATCCCAATTGAAACGGAAAATCACCATATCTATGCTGGATGGCGCTATACTTTTTAACTTATTTCCCGGTTTTAGAACAATCCTATAAAGGGGATAAAGATTGACTTTTTTCAAGAAAAGGTGTATAATCTTTGGCCGCAAGAAAGGAACGGTATGTTATCTGTGTTTTCTGAATTGAAAAAATGGATTTCTTTGGCATTATCTGCCCCAAAGGAAACATATGATTTTTATTCACCCCAACAAGAAGTCGTTGATTTGACAAGCTTATTAAAAGTTGATTATAACATTTTGGCACAAAGTTTTTCAGGTGAGTTCCAAACACCTTATTCCCAGAAAATATTGGCCATTTTATCCGAAACAAAAGACCCCAGATGGCAAAATCAACGCCTTTATCGGAGTAGTCTGAAAGCTTCTTATGATGATCTGCAACAGATTCGCCAAGTTTTGAATAAGAATCAAATCCCTTATGTAAAATTTGTTCGTCAAAATCCAATTCGTGTGAAATCAACATATAGCTTTGTTATGGCCAAGGCAGGACTTCCCGCTATGGGGCATGTGCATCGTGATTTGATAAGACATAGAATGACTCAGAACCGTTCAAAGGTATAAAAAACAATTCAAAGGAATGCTTGCGATTTTTCTTTAAAAAGAGTATAATGCTTACCTTAAAAAGGAGTTGATATGGCGACAAATACAATAAGGATAGTGACATATGTCTGTGCAGGATCAGCGCTTGTTTTAAATTTGGGGATATTGGGGGTTATTTTGGTTCAAAATAAAATTCAAGAAAAGAAAAAAGCCACTGAAACGGTACGGAAAAAAATGATTCAAAATTGTTGTGTTAGAGGAGAATAAATGGACTTCATCAAAATTCGTGGTGCGCGCCAAAATAACCTCAAAAACATTGATGTGGATATTCCCAAAAATCAACTGGTCGTGATTACAGGTGTGTCTGGCTCAGGGAAGTCTTCTCTTGCCTTTGATACCATTTATGCGGAAGGTCAACGTCGTTATGTGGAAAGCTTATCTGCCTATGCCCGTCAGTTTTTGGATTTGCAGAACAAGCCTGATGTGGATTTGATTGAAGGTTTATCGCCCGCTATTTCTATTGAGCAAAAGACAACCAGCCATAACCCACGTTCCACCGTGGCGACTGTAACGGAAATTTACGATTATATGCGTTTACTCTGGGCTCGGGCAGGAACGCCTTATTCGCCCGCCACAGGACTTCCCATTGAAGCACAAACGATTACGCAGATGGTGGATGCTCTTTTAAAAATGGACGAAGGCACAAAAGTTATGATTTTGGCGCCTGTTGTTCGTGGGCGTAAAGGCGAATATAAAAAAGAAATCGCCGCTTGGCAAAAGCAAGGGTACGCACGTTTGCAAGTGGATGGTGAACTGTACGCAATAGAAGAAGCTCCCACATTAGACAAGAATAAAAAACATGATATTTCTGTGGTGGTTGACCGTGTGATTATCAGGCCAGAGGTGCAATCCCGTTTGGCTTCATCCATTGAAAAAGCGGTGGCACTGGCGGATGGCTTGATGTGCGCCGAAAGCCCCGACAAAAGTTTTTCACGGCTGTTTTCCACACGTTTTTCATGCCCTGTATCAGGTTTTACGATTCCCGAATTGGAACCGCGCTTGTTTTCCTTTAATAATCCTGAGGGCGCCTGCCCCGTTTGTGGTGGGTTGGGCGTCAAACAAAGCATCAATCCTGAGCTCGTGATTCCGCGCCCAGAACTTTCTATTTTGCGTGGTGCGATTGCGCCTTGGTCAAATTCTACGGGCGAAATGGGGCATTGGTACGAATATGCCCTGCGCCCCTTGATGCGCCGGTATGGATTGGACTTGAATACGCCCTGGAATCAGCTGGATAGAGATCTGCAACAAGCTATTTTATATGGGATTCATGAACGAGGTGTTTCCTTTGAAGGCGTTATTCCAAATTTAGAACGTCGTTATTTACAAACGGAATCCGATGAAGCGCGTTTAACTATTGCAAAATATATGCTGAACACGCCTTGTGAAGCTTGCGGTGGCGCGCGTTTAAAGCCCGAAGCATTGGCGGTGAAACTGGATAAAAAGAATATCGGTGAAGTGACAAAGTTTTCTATTGCCACAGCGCTGGATTGGTTTCAAGCCCTTCCTAAAAAACTTTCCACTGAAAAGCGTGCGATTGCTGAGAGGATTTTAAAGGAAATTGTGGAACGCTTGACCTTCCTCAATAATGTGGGGCTGGGTTATTTACCCCTTGATCGTATCAGTGGGACTTTGTCGGGCGGTGAAGCACAACGGATACGTCTTGCCAGCCAAATTGGTACAGGCCTGACGGGCGTCCTCTATGTGCTGGATGAACCTTCTATCGGCTTGCATCAAAGGGATAATGATAAATTGTTGGCGACCTTGACGCGTCTGCGCGACCTCGGCAACACCGTCATTGTGGTAGAACATGACGAAGACACTATGCGGGCGGCGGATTACCTGATTGATATCGGACCTGAGGCAGGACGTCACGGGGGACATTTGGTGGCACATGGAACGCCAGCGGAAATTGAAAATAATCCAGTTTCTGTGACGGGACAATACTTGGCAGGTATGCGCCAAATACAAGTTCCTAAAAAACGGCGCACAGGCAATGGTCAGTTCTTGCGGGTGGAAGGTGCAACACTTCATAACCTTAAAAACATCAGTGTGGATATTCCTCTGGGCACTTTAACTTGCGTGACCGGTGTATCAGGGGGTGGTAAATCTTCACTGATCATTGAAACGCTTTATAAAAATTTACACAACCTTTTGATGAAAACACACGAAGTGGCGGGTCCTTGTAAATCCATCAAAGGCGCCGCGAACATTGATAAGATTATTGATATTGATCAAAGCCCGATTGGGCGCACACCGCGTTCCAATCCTGCCACTTATACAGGTATGTTTGAACCCATCCGTTCATGGTATGCGGGACTTCCAGAATCACGTGCGCGGGGCTATTCGGCAGGACGTTTTTCCTTTAATGTAAAGGGCGGTCGATGCGAAGCCTGTGAAGGCGATGGCGTTAAGCAAATTTCCATGAACTTTTTACCGGATGTGTATGTGAAATGTGATGAATGTCACGGGACGCGCTATAATCGCGAAACGTTGGAGATTAAATATCATGATAAATCGATTTCAGATGTGCTGAATATGACGGTGGATGAAGCGTCCGAGTTTTTCTCGGCTGTTCCTGCCATCCACGATAAATGCGAACTGTTGCGCCGTGTGGGCTTGGGCTATATTGCGCTGGGCCAATCAGCGGTCACATTGTCGGGTGGTGAAGCACAACGGATTAAACTTGCCAAGGAACTGGCGCGTAAATCTACAGGAAAAACACTTTACATTTTGGATGAACCAACGACAGGACTTCATTTTGCGGATATTCAAAAACTCTTGGATGTTCTTCAAATGTTGGTGGATGCGGGTAATACGGTTGTGATTATTGAACATAACTTGGATGTGATTAAATCGGCAGATTATGTGATTGATATTGGTCCCGAAGGCGGTGATGCAGGGGGTAATATTGTGGCGACTGGCACCCCTGAAGACATTGCTAAAGTTCCCGCCAGTTTTACGGGTAAATACTTAAAGAAAATTTTGAAGAAATGATTTCAGGCTGTTAAGAGTAATAAAATTAAAACAAAAGGCGCTAACCATTTTAAAACAAAGTGGAAATAAATTTTAAAAGCAGGACTGTTGTGATGTAAATTCTGTAATAATCGGGGGCATATTTTCCACCCCATGAACAAGCAATAGATCAGCATCATAATTCCCAGTGTATAAGTGCCCGTGATATAATCAAGCAAATCAAATAAGTTTTTTTCGTTTACTTGAATATCTACTTTTTTTGTGAATGAAGCTAATACAATTAACGCTAAAAACAAATTGATGGTTAATACACAAAGGGTTGCTTTTAATCGCGAAAAATTCAGCTTTTCTATAATCAGGTTAATTGCAGGCTCATAAATGGAAATCAAGGAAGTTAAGGCTCCTAAGAACAATAAAATGAAAAAAACCAACATAAAGAAAGCTCCACCAGTCATATGATCAAAAACGAATGGCAATGTTACAAAACTTAAAGCAGGTCCTTGACCAGATTCCAAATCAAACGCAAAAATGGCAGGAAGAACAATCATACTGGCTAATATAGCAACAAATGTATCTAGAATGACAACCCATAAAGCTGATTTTTTGATATTGCTTCCTGCTTTTAAGTAAGAACCATAAACAAAACAAACTCCTACACCCAAAGAGAGTGAATAGATAGCTTGTCCCAGTGCCAACAAAGACAGATGTGCAAATTGATGCCATTGAAACCCCAATTCAGAAAAACCTAAATTTTCCCATCTGGGGGTAAATAAAATCATAAATCCTTTTCCTGAACCAGGAATGAAAAACATCCACCCAACCATCAATAGTAATAATAAAAATAAAAGGGGCATCAGGTAAAGTGATACTTTTTCTATGCCACTTTTTACACCTTTAACCAAGATGATTCCAGCAGCTGACATGCATATTAAAATCCAGAAAATTTGTTCTGTATAGGAAGCAGTTAACGAGCTGAATAATTTTTCATCTATGATAATATGTGAAGTGCCTAGAAAATTTTTGCTTGCAGCAACCACATAAGATAAAGTCCATCCGATTACGATAATGTAGACACTGCTGACAAAAAAGATGTTAAATAATGTCAATCCTCCGCCTATTCGGTGCCACCATGGGGAAATTTTTTGTTCGATCACTTTTTGGAAACCGTCCATAAAATTTGTTTGGGCAATATGTCCAAAAGCCAATTTTGCTGTTAACAAAAAATATCCTAAAAAGGCAACGCATAACAGGTACATCAACAAAAAGGCACCACCCCCATTTTGAGCTGCTAAATACGGAAAACGCCAAATATTGCCCAGTCCGATGGCAGAACCTGCCGTTGCTAAGATAAAACCGATTTTTGATCCCCATGTTGCACGCATTACTTTTCTCCTTTTTGTGGCATAATATCGTATTTTGAACGGAATTACAAGAGTCTTGTTTTTTCGCCCTAAAAAAGGTATAATAACACCATTATTTTAACAAAGGATTGATAATGAACATAAAAGAATTTTTAAATAGTGAAGTTTTGGAAGTTTTAAAGAGTTTGGGGTATGATGCAAAAGATGCTCTTGTGTCCCGCTCAAACCGACCTGAGCTATCTGATTATCAATCCAATGCCGCTATGCCTTTGGCCAAAGTGGCACATAAAGCCCCTCGTGAAGTTGCGACCAAAATTGCCACAGAATTAGAAAAAAAAGACTTTATTTCTAAAGTTTCTGTAGATGGTCCTGGCTTTATCAATATGTCTTTGACGGATGATTTTTTGGCAAATGTGCCGACCACAAAAACAAGGTCTAAAGGACGCACAATAATGATTGACTATGGCGGTCCTAATATTGCCAAAGAAATGCACGTGGGACATTTGCGTAGCGCTATTATCGGCGAAAGTATTAAACGCATTATGCGCGCCACAGGTGATAAAGTCATTGGGGATGTTCACTTTGGTGATTGGGGAACGCCGATAGGGATGCTGATTGCCCAACTTCAATCAGAGCAACCCCATTTGGCTTATTTTACAGAGCCCTTTAAGTCTGTTGATTTTGATATTTCTATTTCGGAAATTTCGGCACTTTACCGCAGGGCAGCTGCCAACTTTAAAGAAAGTGATGATTTTAAGGAAAAAGCTCGTGTCGCTACTTTTGAACTTCAAAAAAAACGCTCTGGTTACATTGCTTTATGGAGCTTATTCCATGATAAATCTGTAGCTGCTGTCAAAGAAAATTACGATCATTTGGGGGTGGACTTTGACCTCTGGAACGGCGAAAGCGATGTGAATGATCTTTTGCCAAAATTGGTGGATGATTTAACTCAAAAAGGAATGGCACAACCATCACAAGGGGCTTTGATTGTCCCATTGGAAGCCAAAAATAACCATGAACGTGCACCTTTGATTTTGAAAAAATCGGATGGAGCCTATACCTATGCTGCGACCGATTTAGCCACCTTGATTCAGCGTATGAATGATTATCATCCTGATAATATTTTATATGTCGTGGACGCTCGTCAACGTGAACACTTTGACCAAGTGTTTGAAGTGGCGCGTTTGGCGGGAATTGTGCCAGAAACAACAGCTTTGGAGTATATCCCCTTTGGGACAGTAAATGGGGCAGATGGTAAGCCCTTTAAGACTCGTTCAGGTGGTGTGATGACTTTAAAGGCTTTAATTGAACTCGCCGTGGATAAAGCTCGCGAAACAGTGCCTGCGGATGCTGATAAAAACACCACTGAAGCACAAGCCCACAAAGTGGCGTTAGGCGCACTTAAGTTCCAAGACCTTAAAAATGCTCGTACTTCGGATTACATTTTTGATACAGATAACTTTACAAAATCAGAAGGGAAAACGGGGGCTTATTTGCAATATGCCGTAGCACGTATTAATTCTATCTTGGATAAGTCAGGGGTGACTATAGGGGATATTGACTCGGCTCAGATCAAAATTTCTCATCCCTTGGAAAGGGAACTGGTTTTAGCTCTACGCCGTTTTCCTGAAAGTTTAGTTGAAGCTTATATTCATCGTGAACCATCTGTTATTGCTGAATATGTTTATACGCTGGCACAACGCTTCAGTACACTTTATGCAGAACTTTCCATCAATGGTGAAAAGGATGAAAACTTGAAATTGTCTCGTTTAAAAATTGCCCTTTTAACACGTGAGACTCTAAAGCAAGGACTTGGGTTGCTCGCCATAGAATGTCCTGATAGAATGCTTAAGAATTAAAAAACTCTTGACAAAAATTAAATTCAGGTGTATAATCTTCTTATCTTTTAAAAAAGGAGAAAGACATGTCATTGGAATCACAACAATTTGTTAATTTAATTATGAAAAGAAACTCTCTTTCAGAAGAAAACGATTCTTTGAAGAAGAGGATTCGTTCTTTACGCTGGCAAAGAAATACGGCTTTTGCTGGTTTAGTTGGTTTAGCTGCTTTAAGTATTTGTTCAATTGCATCTTGTCGTCAAAAAGAGGCGGCTTTATCTAAAGCACAACAAGAAAAGTCGAATACGAAAGCCACAGCAGAATATTTTCAAAAAGGTGTTGCGGATTTGACATTAGAAAATCAACGATTAAAAGAATATGTAAAC
>JAGCFA010000054.1 GCA_017650375.1 Alphaproteobacteria bacterium
AAATCAGTTGTTTATCAAGTTGAAAATGCTCGTGTTGGTCAACAAACAGACTATGATAAATTGATTATGACTGTGGAAACAAACGGGGTGGTGACACCTGAAGATGCTGTGGCTTTGTCCGCTCGTATTTTGCAGGATCAACTGAAACCCTTCATTACCTTTGAAGAACCGGCTGAAGCCACCATTGAAGAAAAGATTGCCGATTTGCCGTTCAATCAAAACTTATTGCGCAAAGTGGACGATATGGAATTGTCTGTCCGTTCTGCCAACTGCTTGAAAAACGACAATTTGCGCTATATCGGTGATTTGGTCCAAAAGACAGAAGCCGAAATGCTTCGCACACCGAACTTCGGTCGTAAGTCTTTGAATGAAATCAAAGAATTGTTGGCTATGTATGATTTGCATTTGGGTATGCAAGTTGAAAATTGGCCACCAGAAAACTTGGAAGAATTGGCAAACTCTGTCAATTTTGAAGACTAGGTTTAAAATCGCCCCAGGGGTCTGGGGCGTTGAACCTTTACACGCGTGACGGCGGGTGGATGGTTCAAATAACAATCCGTTTTGCGCTGCAAAACATGTCATGAAAGGAAAGAAAAATGCGTCACGGTATGAGAACTAGAACTCTCAACAAAGATACAGCCCATCGTCGGGCTATGTTTGCCAACTTGGCAAATGCTTTAATTAAACACGAACAAATCAAAACAACTCTTCCCAAAGCGAAGGAACTTTCTCCACTGTTTGAAAAATTGGTGACGAAAGCTGAAGATGGCACATTGCATGCCAGACGTCAGTTGATGTCTTTCCTTCGTGAAGAAAAAATGGTTGAAAAATTGATGACCGTTTTGGTGAAACGTTATGAAAAACGTAACGGTGGTTATGTGCGTGTCTTGAAAGCAGGCTTCCGCTTTGGGGATAGCGCTCCTATGGCCATTGTTGAATTGGTGGATCGGGATGTGAATGCCAAAGGGCAAGATTCCGGTAAAGTTGTGGAAGTTGCCACAACCGAAGAAAAGGTTGAAGCCAAGGCTGAAACCAAACAACCCAAAGTAAGCAAGCCCCGCGCTGAAAAAGCCGGTAAAATCACTGGAGCAGGGATTGCCAAAAAGGCCACAGTTATCCACAAAACCAATAAAGGTGGTTAATTTAGGATTTACCTAGAAAAAATCCTCGCTACTTTAGCGGGGATTTTTCTTTAATACTTTTTCAATCCATTTTTGGCAGGATGAATAGAGCTTTTTATCTGGTGTTTTAGGGTTCGGATTATAAATAGCGTAGGCGAGTTGATGAGCTTCCTCTTTCGTTAAAACCTTGGGAGCAACTGCCAGCAAAAATTCTTGCCAAGCATCCTCGGATAAGGGGGCAATCGCTTCCCGCCCATAGCGTGCCATCGCTACGCGTTTTAATAATTGTGATAACAATTTTAGTTGCTTTTCTGCAGCTTCTGTTTGAATTTTTTTCATTTCTCTGTTTGCGTAGATCAGTGGAGAATTTCTTCTTTTATAGATGATAATTAATGTCAGCAATAAAAGAGTTCCTAAAATCATATACCAACCCCAAGCTAAAGGCCACCAACTGGGGCTTACAGGATAATGTAAATCTTTTAAGCCGGATAAATCTATTTCAGGATTCATTGGTTCCCCCAACAAAATTGTGCAAAAATATTTAGATAGGAACTGTCAGTGGCTAAAGGCAAGTAGCCTAAACCGTATTTTTGCACAGCTTGACGTACTAAATCTGTTTGCTTATCCCATGAGGAGGAAAACGCTTTTTGAATTTGGGATGATTTCCCCTCTAAGACAAAAGTGTTTTCTCCGTCAGAATATGGTAAAGTTGCTTTTGGTAATTGCCTTTCCATTTCATCATAAAGATGAACAAAAGTAATGGTGTTTTTTTGTGCCAATTGGCCCAGATATTTTAAATCTTGTTCCTTTATATCATGGAAGTCAGAAAACAAAATTAAGCTGGCACCTGTTTTTAAAACAGAGCCAAGATGGGACAAAATTTCCGAAAAAGAAATTTCTGATCTTTCTGATGGTTCTTGGGTTAATTCGTGTAATAAAGGAGCAATCAGATCTTCAGAAGCAATGTTGGGAAGAGAAGAAATCCTTTTTTGCCCAAAAATAGTATAAGCTAATCTATTCTTTTTTTTAAGAGCCATAAATGCTGAAAGAACTGTCAAACGACCAGCCATAACACTTTTAAAATGACCCTGACTAGCAAATTGCATTTCTGGACGCAGGTCGCAAATTAAATAAATTTGCTGTTCCTTTTCTTCAGTATAAAGTTTTGTAAAAGGCTTTCCGTATTTTGCAGTTACACGCCAATCGATTTGGCGAATATCATCTCCCGGTTGGTAAACACGCACTTCTTGAAAATCCAATCCCCTAGAACGAAAAGGGGATTTTTTATCCCCAAATCCTGTTAAAGAATAATTTTGATTTGTCGGTAAACTCAAGCTTTCTGCTTGTTCTTTTAAACTGACTAAATCGGGTAATTCCAACAAAACAGGATTAACAGACATTTTTATCCTTTATGGTACGGGCACCAATTTTATCAGTTTATCCAAAATCATATCAGCGGTCATATGTTCAGATTTTGCTTCAAAAGAAAGCACCAAACGGTGACGCATGACATCATGAATCAAGCCCGTAATATCGCTAGCAGTCACAAACTCATGCCCGTTTAACCAAGCATTTGCCCTAGCACAAATATCCAAAGCAATTGTCCCACGTGGACTGACCCCATAGCGTAAATATTTTGCCAATTCTTTATCATAAGCCTCTGGATGACGGGTGGCCATGACAAATTGAACAATATATTCCTCCAACTCTGGAGCCATTGGAATATCTAAAACTTCTTGGCGAGCCGACATAACTTCTTTTTCTTTAATTCTTGAAAAAGCAGGTAATGGTTCTTTTTTCTCTTCTTTTTGAATGAGTTTTAAAATTTTTCGTTCTGATTCAATGTCTGGATGATTGATAACTACATACATTAAAAAGCGATCTAATTGGGCTTCGGGCAAACGATAAGTCCCTTCGTTTTCAATTGGGTTTTGAGTTGCCATCACCGTAAAAAGAGGAGGTAACTGATAGGTTGTGTTCCCAATTGTTACCTGACGTTCACCCATTGCTTCCAAAAGAGCAGATTGAACTTTTGCCGGAGCACGATTGATTTCATCAGCTAGAATCAGATTATGAAAGATAGGGCCTTTTTGAAAATAAAATGTCCCTGTTTCCGGGCGATAAACATCGCTACCGGTAATATCCGCAGGCAATAAGTCAGGGGTAAATTGAATACGATGGGCTAACGCTTCGATTGCATTAGAAAGGATTTTAATCACTTTTGTTTTAGCAAGTCCAGGAGCACCTTCTACCAACAAGTGCCCATCGCAAAGTAAAGCGATTAAAAGCCTGTCTATCAATGCATTTTGTCCGATAATTTGACTATTTATATAACTACGTAATTTTTGAAAAGTTTCTTGAGCTTGTGTCATAAAATACCTCCTTTTGGAAGAATATAATTTCTTTTTTTTAAAAAAGCAATGATTATTTTGTTGACAAGGAAAAAATAAACAGGTATTTTAAAGTAAAAGGAGAAAAAATGTTCAGTCTTATCTTAGCTTCTCTAGTTCAAAGCATTACCGAATTTTTGCCAATTAGTTCCTCAGGGCACTTATTGTTATTATCTGCTGTCGGAATTTCAGAACCAAGCCTTACGATGGATATTTTACTTCATTTGGGGACATTATTGGCTGTTGTTGTTTATTTCAGAGAAGATGTTAAAGAGGTCTTAAAAGGTTTATTTCCTAAGGCAAAAACACGTCGTTTGTTGATGCAGTTGGTGGTTGCCACAATTCCTATTATTGTTTTTGGTTTCTTTGCTGCTCGCTGGATAGAAACTGTTTTTCGTTCGCCAATAATTGTAGCTTATACAGCAATTATTTTTGGAATACTGTTATGGTTGGCAGATAATTTTTTTCCTGCGCATCAACGCTTGAACCATATGACATTAAAGCATGCTTTTTTGATCGGATGCGCTCAAGTTTTTTCTTTAATCCCAGGCTCTTCTCGTTCAGGAACAACGATGACATGTGCTCGGATGTTAGGCCTTTCCAGAAGCGATAGTGCCCGTTTTTCAATGTTGCTTTCTATTCCGGCTATTTTTTTGGCCGTTTTATATGGTTTGTGGCAAGGAATGACAGGAGAACTTGTTTTGCCCTCAATGACAGAATCTATAGGGGGTGTTGTTCTTACGTTTTTCTTTGGCTTTTTCGTTATTAATTTTTTAATGGTATGGGTTCAAAAAGCCTCTTACACCATATTTGCAGTCTATCGGATTTTATTAGGGATTGGTCTTTTGATTTACCTGTCCTTCACGTAGGATAAACAGGCGAACGCTACTTGACAAATTGCCTTGATGAGCGTCATCAATCTGTATCAGCAGTTGTCGAACAGAAGTGTTTTTGCGTTTGGCAATTTGCTTTAGCTCGTCCCAGAATTCATCTTCCAAAGCGATGCTGGTACGATGGCCTGATAATTCAACGGAATGTTTTTTCATTATTTTTTCCTTGCAAATAAATCAATCACTTCAGCCGATTGTTTAGGTTCAGCTTCGGATTCTTTCAGGATGGGGAATGTCAAAGTTAATCCAGAAACGGGATTGGCAAATACCATTAAAGTTTCATAGGGAATCACAACATTTGTGGCGACGCCACCAAAGGTCAAAACAACCTCAATCGCATTGGCAGTTAAAACCAAATCTTGGAATTGATGTTGCAGGACAATGGTAATATCTTGTGGATATTTGGCTCGCACAAAATCAGGAATGGTTGCCTTTGGTGTTTGAAATTGAAGAACAAAATAATCTTCTCCTTGCAAACCATTTTGGGCAACTTCCTCCAAAAGTTCACGCACAATCTTATAAAGCTTCTGCCTGATTTTTGAATTATCCATTTTCTTTTTCCAAATCTGTAAATCGGCCATATTCGCCATTGAAGTACAATTTCACTGTTCCCACTGGGCCGTGGCGTTGTTTAGCAATAATGGCTTCGGCCAAATTAGCAAGATCCTTTTTCTTTTGTTCTAATTCAGCTAGACGCAATTGAAATTTTTCAGGTGTTTCATTGATACGGCGTTCGGGTTGTTCATTTTGTAAGTAATAAATTTCACGATACACAAACATCACAATGTCGGCATCCTGTTCAATAGATCCTGATTCACGCAGGTCTGATAACATCGGGCGTTTGTTATCACGTTGTTCCACCAAACGTGAAAGCTGTGATAGTACTAAAACAGGGACATCCAATTCCTTAGCCATAATCTTTAAAGAACGAGTCATTTCAGAGAGTTCCTGCACACGATTTTCTGTGCGTTTATTGGAAGAAATCAGCTGTAAATAATCGATCACAATCAAGCCTAATCCCTTTGTTGGATCGCGTTTTAAACGACGTGCTCGATTTTTAATAGCTGTCACGGTAATCCCTGGGGTTTCATCTACATACAATGGAACTCGCGACAGCAAGTCCACTCCAGCGGCCAAGTCATCAAATTGTTCCTCTGTCAATTTTCCTGTCCGCATTAAGTGATTGGACACATTAGCCTTGGAAGAGAGGATACGTCCAGCCACCTGTTCAGCCGACATTTCTAGTGAGAACAGGGCGACAGATTTTTTAACAGCGCCTTCTTTTTTGTTTTCGCTTTCAAAATGCTGTGCAGCATTAAAGGCAATAGTGGTGGCCAAGGCAGATTTACCCATAGCAGGACGGCCGGCCAGAATGATTAAGTCTGAATTGTGTAATCCACCCAACAATTTGTCCATATCAACCAGTCCTGTCGGGATACCAGATAAACCATTAGGGTTGTTCATAGCATTTTGGGTAGATGTTAATGTTTGGCTGAGGGCGGTAGAAAGAATAACTGGTCCGCCTGAAAGTTCCCCCTGATTAGCTAAATCATACAGTTCTTTTTCAGCGCCTTCAACTTGCTTAATGGCTCCATTTTCAAGATTTGCATCAAAGGCATTATTGACGATTTCTGTCCCCAGATTAATGAGTTGCCGGCGCAAATAACAATCCAAAATTTCATGACCGTAATCTGCTACATTGACAATGCGAACAGAGGCCCCAGCCAATTTAGCCAAATATTCCACACCACCAACATCTTTTAAGGAATCATCATGGGCAAAAAGAGCTTTTAAAGTCACCGTATCGGCAATACGTCCTTGTTCAATAAAGCTGCGACAGGCTTCATAAATTTTGCCATGGACAGGGTGGACAAAGTGAATGGGTTGTAAAAATTCGGATACTTTTTCTAAGGCTCTGTTGTTTACCAAAATAGCACCCAAAACAGCCTGTTCAGCCTCAATATTTTGAGGGGGAATTCTGGCATTTCCTTGAACGATATCCATGGGCAATCCTTATGTTTTTCAAAATTCTCCTGATTTATACACTTTTTTCTGAAAAAAATCAACCTTTTTGTTTGCATTTTTTTTTAGTTTTGTGTAGAGTGATAAAAAAGGAGATTAAAATGATTGGAAAATTGACAGGTTTAATTGATTCATTTTATGAAAATTACCTGATTTTGGATGTAGGGGGCGTTGGATATCGCGTTTTTTGTTCAGCTAAAACCATGGGGAAAATGCCAGGAAAAGGGGAAACGGCCAGCCTTTGGATTGAAACGCAGGTGCGGGAAGATCATATTCATTTAATTGGTTTTGCTGATGCCACCGAACAACAGATGTTTAATTTGCTGGGAACAGTTCAAAGTGTGGGAGCAAAAGTGGCTTTGGCTATTTTGTCGGCCTTGACTCCAAATGAAATTCAAATGGCGGTCATGACTGGGGACAACAAAGCTTTTACTCGGGCAAATGGTGTTGGGCCTAAACTGGGGGTTCGTTTGGTGACGGAACTCAAAGGTAAAATGGGCTCATTAGGTGCCAATGAAGAAATGGTTGTATCCAGTGGGGCAGGGGCACCCACACATAATACCGCTATGGATGAAGCCATTTCAGCCTTGGCAAATTTGGGTTATTCTCGTATTGAAGCGGGGATGGTGGTTGGGAATATCCTGCGCCAAAATCCGGATGTGGCCACGCCAGAACTTATTCGTTTGGCTTTGCGTGAAATAGGAAAAGGGAATATATAAAAGGAGACTCTATGATGAAAAAAATAATTTTAATTTGTTTGTTAATGATTGTCGCTTTACCGGCAAATGCAACTGTTGTTTTCATGGATAAAAAAGAAAATCCTAAAAATGAATTGTTTATAGATGAATCAGGTCTTTATCGGTATATTCGGGCAGAAGATGTCTATCGAAGGGAATGTCAGGATGCTTATCCGGAAACTTCTAAGAAAAAGTGTATGGAATCTGCCAGAGCTTCATGGGAAATGGGAAAAACACCAGATGAAATCAAAAAAGAAGGAAAATTGTTTACGGGAAAAATCAGAATGCCATCTGCGAATGGAAAAGAAGATTATTTTTACGCGAATGAAGGGATTAAAGGGGCTAAGATACAAATTTTTTCAAAGAAGTACTATTTTGAAAAGGCACCAGATGGACGTGATCTACTCTGTGATCTGACAACCGAAGCGCCTTATACCGGTGCAGTTCCTGTTGGTGGTGTTGAAACATTATCCTCTCAAAAAGGAAAGGGACGTCGTTTTGTTGCTTTTCAAGAGTATGAAAGGGGACTCCCGATCGGTAACCCTTATTTGCAATTAGTCGATTAAAACAGAAAGAATTAAAATGGTTGAAAATCGTGTGATAGCACCACAAAAGCAAGATGGGGATGAAGAACTCTATACGGGGCTTCGTCCACAAAGCTTGGATGATTTTGTGGGGCAAAGAAGTTTGCGTGAAAACCTGCGCGTTTTTGTAAATGCCGCACGGGACAGAAAAGAGGCCATGGATCATGTGTTACTCTTTGGTCCGCCGGGCTTAGGTAAAACAACTTTGGCGCAAATTGTGGCCAAAGAACTGGGCGTTAATTTTCGCCCGACTTCAGGACCTATGATTTCTAAAGCAGGCGATTTGGCGGCCATTTTAACAAATTTAGAACCCAGGGATGTTTTGTTTATTGACGAAATCCATCGTTTAAATCCAGCAGTGGAAGAAGTTCTTTATTCTGCTATGGAAGATTTTCAATTGGATGTGGTGATTGGAGAAGGCCCAGCTGCGCGTTCGGTACGGATAGATTTACCACATTTTACTTTGATTGGGGCGACAACACGATCGGGACTTTTGTCCAATCCTTTGCGCGACCGTTTTGGAATCCCTTTACATTTACAATTTTATGAAGTGGATGATTTACAAAAAATTGTGGAACGTGGCGCTAGACTTTTGAATCTGAAAATGACACCCGAAGGGGCGCATGAAATTGCTAAACGCTCACGGGGAACACCTCGTATTGCAGGGCGTTTACTTCGTCGCGTGCGCGATTTTGCGGGCGATAAAGCGGTTGATTTTGATATTGCCGACATGGCGCTGACCCGTTTGGAAGTAGATAAAGCGGGTCTTGATACAATTGACAGGCGGTATTTGCGCTGTATTGTGGATAAATATGGCGGTGGGCCCGTTGGGGCTGATACTTTATCGGCTGCGCTTTCGGAAGAACGTGATACTTTGGAAGAAGTGATTGAGCCCTACCTGATGCAACTGGGGTTGGTGATGCGTACTCCACGGGGCAGGGTGTTGTCACCGGCAGGATATGCGCATTTAGGATTAAAATCCCCTAAAATAATCGCCCAACCTGACCTGTTAGATGATGTAAAATAATACTTTAACTTCATTGAATAACATATTGAAAAGGAAAAGAAAAATGATACATGAATATACATTTCGAATTTACTATAAAGATACGGATGCCAGCGGGATAGCTTATCATGCCAATTATTTGGCCTATGCCGAACGGGCGCGCAGTGAATGGTTTAATGAAGCAGGTCTGCCTATTGATAAATTATTACCCCGTGGGGATTCGTTCGTAGTGTGCCACGCGGACGTGACCTATAAACGTCCAGCCCCCTTAAACAGCTTGGTGAAAATCAAAACAGTTGTGAAGGAAATCAAAGCTGCCAGCTGTGTGAGTGAACAAACCTTTTGGATCGGGGATGAATATATTGCCACTGTTTTAATTGAGGCAGTTTGCGTGGATACCAATACCTTGCGTCCCAAAAGGATTCCGGCAGATATCCGCGCCCTTTATGAAAAATTTTTAGAAAAAGGAGAAGAAAATGCAAAATGAAGCTGTCCATAAAACCATTTCCATGATGGGAATGTTTCAAGATTCAGATTTATTTATGAAACTGTTGATGTTGGCATTGTTGTTCGCCAGTGTTTGGTGCTGGGCCATTATTATTGATAAGGTGATACTATTGCGCCGCACCCGCGAAAAAATGAAAGCCTTTGAGGAAAAATTTTGGCATGCAGGGTCACTGGCTGAATGCTATAAAGATATGCCCAAAAAGCCAAAAGATCCGCTTTCATTGGTATTTGTTAATGCCTATCAAGAATGGATGCACTTACATGGTCAAAAAGCCAAAAATCTGTCCATTAAATTGGAAGAACGCCTCTCAAAAGTCATGCAAATTACCATTGATAAGCAGGTGGAAAAATTGGAAACACATATGGTCTTTTTGGCCAGCACTGGATCTGTTGCGCCTTTGCTGGGGCTTTTCGGAACGGTGTGGGGAATTATGAATGCCTTTAATGCCATCGGCGCGATGCAAAGCGCAAATATCGCCGCCGTTGCCCCTGGGGTGGCCGAAGCCTTACTCACCACTGCAGTAGGCTTGATTGCAGCTATTCCTGCTGTGTTGGGGTATAATAAAATCACGAATGATATCAACCGGATTGCAGCGCGTACTGAAACCTTTTCAGAAGAATTGGCAACTGTTTTGGCAACCACTCAGGAGGGTGAATAATGCGTAAGCGTCGCACCAATCAAATCAAGGCTGAGGTCAATCTGACGCCTTTGATTGATATTATGACTTCACTGCTGGCGATTTTCATGATAACCGCACCTTTGATGACAACAGGAATTCCTTTGAATCTGCCCAAAGGCGATGGGAAAACGATTTCCAGCCCTGAAAAAACGTTGGATATCAGCATTGATGAAAAAGGAAATATCTTTGTAGCAGAACAAAAAATAAAACAAAAGGATTTAGTCAAAAAAATTACAGCGATTGTAAAGGAAAATCCCAAAATTCAAATGATGATTTCTGGGGATAGAAAGGCTGATTATGGAGATGTGATTGAAGTCATGGCACTTCTTCGTAGCGCAGGTTTCACGCAAGTTGGTCTTAAAACGGATTCAGCTGTGATGAAGGAGAAATGATTTTGAAAAAATCTTTTCTTTGGTCATTATTGGGGCACATTGTTATCATCACTTTGATGGTATTGGATTTAAGCTTTGCTTTTGATAAGCATGCGCCAAATACACCTGCTATTATGATGGTAGATTTAACAAAAGTGAAAATTGCCGATAAAACAAATCTGCCTCAAAAAACTGTTGCTCAAAAGAAAAAAGTCCCTGTAAAGCCAACACCAAAGGCAGAAGAAAAAAAGATTGCTCCCCCCAAATCAACCCAAAAACCTGCGCAAAAATCAGAACCAAAACCTGTGGTTAAGCCAAAAGAAACCCCAGTTAAAGAAGCTGTTCCTGTTAAAACAAAAGAAACAAAACAGGAAATACCAAAATCTAAGCCGATTCAAAAACAAAAAACAAATTCCAATTATAATTTACAAGAGCTTTTAACAAGTGTTGAAAAAGTACGTAAAACACCGATGCGAAAGGAATTGCCTCAAGAAGATTTACTTCCTGAAACAGATGGGATTCAAGGCGGAACTGAAGGCCGTATTGATCAGGTTTTAACTATTTCTGAACGGGACTTTTTGGCCTCTGAACTTCAAAAATGTTGGAATATTGATGCAGGTGTGGAACGAGCAGATGAAATTATTGTAGAAATTAAAGCGTGGATTAATAAAGATGGCACGGTTCGTGATGTAAAAATTATGAATTCTATGACTATCCCTTCTTTCAGGACAGTGGCAGAAAGTGCCAGACGCGCACTTTATATTTGCGATAATAAAGGGGTTGATTCTCCTTTCAGAATTTTAGCAAATAAATACGCAGATCATTATGGGGATTGGAAAGAAATTTCTTTACGTTTTAATCCCTTACAAGGAATTCATTAATCCTTTAAAACTTCTTGAATTTTGGCTAATAAATCTGTTAAAACGAAGGGTTTTGAAATAAATTTAAATGGTAATTTTTCTTCTCCAGTATGGCGTTCAAATTGAGCAGAATAACCGGACATTAAAATAGTTTTTAAACGAGGGTTAATTTTCAAGGATTCTTCAATTAATTGTTCGCCATTCATTCCTGGCATGACCATATCTGTAATAAGTAATGAAGCCTTTGGATTGTTGCGAACAGCCTCTAAAGCTTCTTTTGCATTTGTACATTCAATAACCAAAAATCCTTTTAATTTTAAAACACGCGTTATAACCAATCGGATACCATCTTCATCATCTGCTAAAATAACTGTTTCAGATTGAGATGGTAAAAAGACATTCGGTATTTCTGTTGCCATGGATGCGTCTTGAGAAAATGGTTCCGGCTCAAAGCGGGGCAGATAGATAGTAAAAGTTGTTCCGACACCTTGTTCGCTATCAACATAAATAAAACCACCAGCGCTGTGGATAATTCCATAAACAGTGGAAAGTCCCAAGCCTGTTCCAGATTCGGCTGTTTTTTCCTTTGTTGTGTAAAAAGGTTCAAAAATATGGGGCAAATTTTCAGGAGCTATTCCAATTCCGGTATCATGAGCAATAATCTTAATATAATCCCCGACAGGTAAGGTTTCAGTTCCCAAGAAACGTGCTTTTTTAACTTTTTCTCTGGCAATTGAAATACGAAATGTACCGCCTTTAGGCATGGCATCTTTGGCATTGACAGCTAAATTCAAAAAGATTTGAGTCAACTGGTTGGGATCCAAACGGATTGATCCTAAATTGCGTTTCATTTCCAAATCTAAAGAACAGGCAGGGGCAATACTGCGTTGCAAAAGGGGGGTCAAATCTACAAAAGAATCGTGAACAGAAATGAGACGAGCTTGAGTAGGTGTTTTTCTGGAAAAAGTAAGAAGACGTCCCACTAAACTGGCCGCCTTTTTAGCATTTCCCTTAATTTGCATTAAATCGGAAAATGATTCATCTCCCATTGGATGACGCTGCAATAATAAATCTGCAAAGCCGATGATGGCTGTTAAGATGTTATTAAAATCATGTGCAATACCCCCTGTTAATTGCCCAAGTGCCTGCATTTTTTGGTCTTGAGCCACTTGCATTTCTAATTTTTTACGAGGTGTAATATCAAATAGAGAACAGGTAATAAAATCTTTTTGCTTACCAAAAAAAGCATGGAAAGTTTTGATCTGATTAAAATCTTCTATATTTAATCTTAACTCGACAGGATTGCTGTTAAAATCATCCTCGGCAATTTTATCCCAAAGATTTTTTAAAGTTTTTTGGGCAGAACTTTCCCATAAATCGTCAAAAGAATAATTTAATAGATCGTCTGAGCTTTTATCTAAAATCAAACTGGCTGGACGATTTGCTCCTGTAATCAGATGACTTTTTTTATCCAAGAACAGAATTGGGACTGGGGAATTTTGACTATTTTCTTCTTCGTAAACAAATGACTTTTTAGTCCCCAGAATTAATTGTTCCGAGCTCGTTTCCATCTTTTTTTCGGACCAAGCAGTTTCATTTGAAAGTATTTGTTCTTTTTGTTTGCCGATAATTTCAGGTAAATCCAAGGATGTTTCCTCAATAAAAGCCGGATTGATATAAAGAATGATACCGTTTTTATCTGTTAAATAGATAGGAATATCAAGTTCCCGCACAGTTTCTGCTAAAACATCCAACTGAGATTCTAATACCTGATAAGATTTTTGAGGCAGTGTTTTATCTGTAATTGCAATCAAGGTTGCCTTTATTAAGGGAAATAACTGGACAGATAAAATATTTTTACCATTTTCAAAAGTGCTGGAAAAGGGCAGATGGTGTTGATAGGCATCCAATAAACTATCATA
>JAGCFA010000055.1 GCA_017650375.1 Alphaproteobacteria bacterium
GGTTTTGACACCACAAATCATAAACCCAAGCTCGCCCGTTTGAATCTCATTCGTATCTTGCATTTTGGGGGTAAAATAGCCCACGCGTTCCACTTTGTATGTTGCACCCGTGGACATAAATTGAATTTGTTCGTTTTTCTTTAAGGTTCCATCAACGACACGTACTAAAACGACAATCCCTTGATAAGGATCATACCATGAATCCACCAACATGGCTTTTAAAGGCGCATTCGGATCTCCCTGTGGTGCTGGCAAACGATTCACAATGACATCCAATACAGAATCCACACCCAAACCAGTTTTAGCCGAAATCAAGGGGCAATCGGTGGTATCCAAGCCAATCACTTCTTCAATTTGTTTTTTGACACGATCGGGTTCAGCGGCGGGCAAATCTACCTTGTTGACAACAGGCACAATTTCATGGTTAGCATCCAGTGCCTTATAGACATTAGCCAGTGTTTGTGCTTCCACGCCTTGAGTTGCATCTACAACCAACAAAGATCCTTCACATGCATTCAAAGAACGACTGACTTCATAACCAAAGTCCACATGCCCTGGGGTGTCAATTAAATTTAAAATGTAATCTTTGTATTTCAGGCGTACCGTTTGCGCTTTAATCGTAATCCCGCGTTCACGTTCAATGTCCATATTGTCCAAAATCTGCGCTTTCATTTCACGGTCAGACACAGCCCCACACATTTGGATCAACCGATCCGCCAAGGTGGACTTACCATGGTCAATATGCGCAATAACGGCAAAGTTACGAATATGATTTAATTCAGTCATATGCGTATTATAGCCGAAATCATCATAAAAAGCGAGCTTTTTATTTTTTCTTAAAAATATCCATTAATTCAATTGGAAATAAAACCACTTTTTGCGAAGAAGATGTAGAAATATCCTTGATGGTTTGCAGGGTTTTAAGTTGCAAGGTGACTGGACTTTTTTCCAAGGTTTTGGCCGCCTCTAACATCTTTCTGGAAGATTCAACTTCGCCGGTTGCCGCAATCACCATCGCCCGACGATTACGTTCAGCTTCAGCCTGCTTGGCCATAGCACGTTTCATATCTTCTGGCAGTTCAATTTCTTGAATTACAATAGAATCAATATCAATTCCCCACTTGTCGGTAGCTTCATCCACAATGGATTTGATTTCTTCGCCCAAGCGTTTGCGTTCGGATAAAATCGTATCCAAGTCATTATTCCCAACGATATCTTTCAAGGCGGATTGAGTGAGTTGAATCACAGCAAACACATAATCTGCAATTTTAATCACCGCATTTTCAGGATTCTTCACTTGAAAATAAACAGCTGCATTGATATTAACTGGGATATTATCTTTGGTAATCACTTCTTGTTTTGGGATATCCACAGTTTCAATGCGCAAGTCAATCTTTTGAACCGTTTGGATAAGCGGAACCGTCCATCTGAGTCCGGGACCAATGGTCTTGGTATAACGCCCTAAGGTAAACACTACCCCTTTTTCAAATTGCATAATGATACAAAAGCCGGGTAAGATAATAAAGAAAAAAACAAAGCCAAATAAAATTAAGAAAAATGTGTTCATGATAAACCTCCTTTTTAAAACCAAGACTAAACCGTTTTTACCTAAATGTCAAATATAAAAAGCCCGATTTAAATCACCGGGCTTTAAGATTATGCCTTTGGGGCTGTTTCTGCCAATGCCAATTCTTTAGCTTTGACATAGTCAAACTTACCCGACCCAAGCAGAGGCGGAGTGTCTGTCACAATAATCTTTGTCGGCAACCCCAACTCAGTCATCCCTGCCCGCTTAAAGGCGCTGATCAAGGCATCTTTTGTAATTTCTTTACAAGTTGTTACCAGCACAATCTGTTCACCTTTTTTGACATCAGGAATACTGACAGCCCCCATAACAAAATCAGGCCATTGCTTGGCTATTACTTGTTCTACAGCTAACAAGGACACCATTTCTCCACCAATTTTAGCAAAACGTTTTGAACGTCCTTTGATGGTAATAAATCCATCAGCGTCAACATCAACAATATCACCTGTATTATACCAACCATCTTTAGGAGGATCTAATACAAGAGGATTTTCATAACGCATATATCCTTGCATGACATTAGGTCCTTTTACCCACAATTCTCCACCTTCCTTAATTCCATCTACAGGTTTCAATTTATATTGAATACCATGGAATAAACGTCCAACAGAATCCTTCTTTTGATGGAGGAAAGTATTCACAGAAATAAAAGGAGAACATTCGGTGGCCCCATAGCCTTCAAACAAGCGGACACCAAATTTATCCTGCCAAATATTACGCGTATCTTCTTTGATTTTTTCAGCACCACCTGCCACTAAACGCAAGCTGTTGAAATCATACGGATTCGCACATCTTGCATAAGCCGACAAGAAGGTATCCGTTGAAAAGAAAACCGTTGCTCTGATGCTGGCCGCAATTTCGGGAATAATCCGATAATGAAGCGGTGTCGGATACAAGAATGTCTTTAACCCAAACATAAGTGGGGCAATTGTTCCTGCACCCAATCCAAACGAATGGAATAAAGGCAAGCAGTTCAAGAACACATCATTAGGATAAAAGTCAAATTTCGCCATCACTTGGTAATCATTTGAAATAATATTAAAGTGTGATAACAAAACAGCCTTTGGCATTCCTTCTGAACCAGATGTAAATAAAATAACAGCCGTATCTGTCGGTTTAATCGGATGTTTTTTATGCATACGATTATACAAAGCTTTGGGGAACAAAGCACCATACATCCCAACAACTTTATCCCACATTGTTAAGCTGGGTTTCAGGTCTTCCAAATACAGAACTTTCACATCTGCTTTTTCGATTTCAGCAACCAAATTATCTAATTTGGCCAACTGAACCACTTTATGCGCAGTTACAATTGTTTTTAAACCAACAGTTTTACAACCCGCCACAACCGCCTTTGGTCCAGCTGTAAAGTTAATCATGGCCGGCACTTTTCCATGAGCTTGCAACCCCATAAAGGTTAAAGCACAAGCCCCTGAAGTCGGCATCATGATTCCCACTTTGTTTTCATCTGGGATAGCCTTGTGAACAAGGCGTCCTAAAATAATAGATTTTAAAAAGAGAGAAGAATAACTCATGGGTTTACGAGCAGTATCTTCCATAATTTTAAAGAAACGACCCCGTAATTTCATAGCATCTGTCACCGCTTCAAAGATTGTTCGATTACATTCAAAACTGTCGAAAAGCATTCCGGAAATAATGTCATATAATTTAGAAGATGAACGTGTTCTTTGTTCACGGTTCGGCATTGATTCTGGATACTTAAATTGAACGGGTGGCAAAACCGTCAAAGTAATTTTTGGAAAAGCTTTAAACCATGTTTTTTTACCGGTAACCCTTGAAAAGAAGGTATGGCAAGCTCCATCAATCCGAATAGGAACAATAGGTGCATTGCCCTTCAAAGCCATCATAGCAGCTCCTTCATACATTTTAAGGCGCGTATGTCCCCCTTCCACCAAACCAGCATTGAAAATCATACACATTTTGTCTTGACGGAGTTCTTCTACCATATCCTTAACAGCGAAAGGACTGACTGGATCCAACGGTTTTAATTCTACCAAATTCGTCATAAATTTCATTAACGTTCTATCAATCAAACGATTGCTGATGGTAAACACAATCGGACGAGGGATAAAAGCTGAAATCAATAATACGTCCATAAAGTTAGTATGGTTAGTTACAATCAAACAACGTTCACCCTGTTTTGGTAAATTTTCCAATCCATTAATTTTTGCATCATAAAATAATTCAAAAACCTTTTTGAAAAACTTCCGTCTTTGTTCCCAAGGTAATAATCTGACAAAGTATAAAGAAACAAATAAATTTAAAACAGCAAAAACAATGACAACATCAACTAAGCTGAAAAAGACTAATCGCATAGCCAAAACAATGATGAATGCTGAAGCCATCATCACTGAATTCAATAAGCCACTGAAAGCAAACAAACGTCCCATACGCTCGGCCGGAGTTTTTTGTTGTAACAAAGTAAAAAACGGCAACAAATACAAACTGGATAAGAAACCCAAAACAACAACATCCGCCATAATAAACCAATATTGTAAATTGGTTGTCAATAATTGAAAAATAGTCAATGCTTTACCTGTTTCCAGCTTATCTACAGAACGGCTTAAAATTGCAAATGCAAATAATGCTACTGAAATTAAAAGACCAACCCAAACAGCTTGTGACCCTAAAGATTTACGTGCACCACGAACACAAAAAACAGAACCGATCATATAGCCTACTGGATATAATACAGCAGCTAAAAAGACCATCGTTGACCAACGCATCTGCAAGACTTCCTGACCGTATTCTGCAGACAACATACCACATAAACTCATTAAAACCCAAAACCAAGCAATACCAATCAAATAAGCCCATTCATCAAATTTAAATTTTAAATTTTCTGAAATATCATCAAAAACATGAATCGGGTTCTTGGTAATTTTTGTATCCGGCGCCACAGGGACTTGAGCCGGCAATAACAGCGACATTAAAACGCCCGCCAACGCAATCAATGTAGCAATGAAAGAAACAAAGTTTGCTGACATATATTCTTTCAAGATACACATCATCATAACGGCTGCAATACCACTTCCAACCAAAGAAGCATTTTTCATCAAAGCGTTCGCCTTTAACAGCGATTTTTCAGGAACCAATGCAGGCGTCAAAGCATCATCTGCCACCCGTAAGCAAGAACTGATAAAGCCTAATACCACCATCACCATCCACAAAAAGAAAGGCGTTTCAAAAGATACTGTGCTCAAAACAAACAACATTGAACCAAATGTTGCTAACTGAAATAAAATTAAAAAGTTCTTTTTGGAAAATTTATCTGCAAATTGACCAGCAACAGTTGACCCCACAAAAAAAGCCAACGTATATAAAATAATCCCAGACACAACAAAACCTGTGCCCATTTTTGTTAAACGGTAAGTTGCCATAAATAAGAACAGCATACGCATAAAGCTGTCACAGACAGAAGAAAACAAATGTGCTGTTAACAGCGGGAAAAACTTTTTAGTCATAAGATGTCTAGCCATAAAAACTCCTTTTGTTTTAATTTTAATCTATCCTAGCATACTTTCCTGTAAAATGCAAATCAGACACACTAACAAACATTTAAAGACTTGCCATCTAAAGGAAAATATGCTATTATGTGAGTCAAATCAGCCAAAGGAATTTTGATGTTTGCCACCACACATACCGTTGCCTTTGCCGGCATTGATGTTTTAAAAATCAATATTGAAGTTCAAATTACAGATGGACTGCCTAGTTTTACGATTGTTGGGCTAGCCGATAAAGCAATTGCCGAATCTCGTGAACGGGTGCGTTCAGCATTGCACGCTGTTGGGCTATCTCTTCCCGGTAAGCACATCACTGTCAATTTAGCGCCCGCAGATGTGGTGAAAGAAGGTACGCATTACGATTTGCCGATTGCGATGGCTCTGCTTGGGGCTATGGAAATTTTTCCAGCTGATAAATTGCTTGGCTCATTAATGATGGGGGAATTGGGGTTAGATGGTAGCATTCGGCCTGTATCAGGAATCTTACCCGCCAGTATGGCCTCAGTTGGGTATGAAATGAGCTTTATTTGTCCCGAAGTACAAGCGGGAGAAGCCCTATGGTCTGGCACAAAAGATTTAGTTCCTGCTCAAAATTTACTGCAACTCATCCAACATTTTAAAGGAACTTCTGTGATTGCAAGCCCCACGGAAACACATCCAATTACACAAAACCCATACACATTGGATATGGCGGATGTAAAGGGACACGAAAGCGCTAAGCGAGCTTTAGAAATTGCGGCTGTGGGCGGTCATAATTTGTTGATGGTGGGTCCCCCGGGATCAGGTAAATCCATGCTCGCTTCACGTTTGCCTTCCATTTTACCAGAACTTTCTGTGGAAGAAATGTTGGAAGTGAGTAAAATTCATTCGGTTGCAGGATTGCTAAAAGATGGTCAACTGATTACTCAGCGTCCTTACCGCGCACCGCACCATTCAGCTTCTACACCTGCGATGGTGGGTGGGGGATTACGCGCAAAACCTGGGGAAATTTCCTTGGCGCACAGAGGGGTGTTGTTTTTGGATGAACTGCCCGAATTTTCGCGTCAAACATTGGAGGCGCTTCGCCAGCCCTTGGAAACAGGCGTTGTATCAGTGGCACGTGCAAATTCGCACGTATCATATCCTGCCCGTTTTCAATTAGTGGCAGCCATGAATCCATGTCGTTGTGGTTATTTAGGGGTACCGGGGCGTTCGTGTTCCAGAGCCCCAAAATGTGCCGAAGAATATCAGGCTAAAATTTCAGGGCCTATGCTGGACCGTATCGATTTACAAATTGAAGTACCTTTGTTGTCCCCATGGACGTTGGGAACTTTGGGACCAGCAGAATCATCAGCTTGTATTTTGGAACGTGTGAAAAAAGCACGTGCTTTTCAAGCTCAGCGCCAGAAAAAACTGAACGCCGAAATTGATGGGACAGAGTTGGAACAAATCGCCAATTTAAGCACCGAAGCCCGCCAACACCTGATTCAATCCGCCGAAAAAAGTATGCTCTCTGGTCGAGGATTTCATCGTATGATCAGGGTGGCAAGAACAATCGCCGATATGGCATTTTCTGAAACCATTTTACCCGAACATATTACGGAAGCCTTTGCATTCAGACGTCCTGAAAGGAAAGAATAATGAATTTTTTAGAAATAATTCTTTCTCCCCTTTGTGGCGCTATCGGACTAGGCCTAGCTATTTTATATCACTTACTTAAAACAAGAAAAATACGCCACAACTTTAAAATTCAACTGGAATTACTACAAAACACGCCCATTGGATTAGTTTACATCCAAAACGATCGCGTATTTGTTAACAAAACATTTTGTCTGATGTTAGGGGTTAAACGCCCAAGCCGATGGAAAGATTTTCTGAATCTTTTCCCTGATAATATACAGAATATTTTGACAACAAATTGTCAAACCATTAAAACAAAAAACACTTCTTTTGAAGAAACAATTTCTTTAGAGAAGAGAACCTTTTCTGTTCAAGGTTATCCTTTCAACAAAAAAACTCTGGTGCTGTGGTGGACGGATATCACCATCCCCCAAAAGAAAGTGGAAAAAGAGGAACAAAAAAATAAGACTCTTTCCAAACAAAAAGAACTGTTAGAAAATGCTTGGGAAACACTTCCTTTTCCTGCATTTATCCGTAGTCCTGATCAAAAATCTTTATTTGCTAATAATGCTGTCGGACAAAAAGCTCAGACAATTAATGCACTTCATTGGATCAGTCGCCCCTTCAAAATAAAAGAAAAAATGTATACACTTACTTATGGACAAGAAACCCATACGGAAGAGGAGGTTCAATCATTGATCCGAGAAGTGGCTAATGCTCATCAACGCTTATGCCGAGAATTACCTTGTGCCATATGCTTGTTCGGCGCGAATGGAAAAATGATGAGTTGTTCCAAGGCTTTTTCTAACCTATGGTGTCTGGATGAAAAATGGCTGAAAAGCAATCCGAATTATGAAGATTTTTGGGATAAAATTCAAGAAAAAGGCTTAATGAATCGGGTGATGGATTTTGCTCAATATAAAAAGCAACAACGAAATCAATTTGCTCAAATTTCAGAAACACAAGAGGTTTTCCTATACCTGCCCAATGGTAAAATCATACGCAGATTGATGATTCCTTTTGCTTCTGGTAGCGTCATTTTATTAGATGAAGATAAAACCGTAAATTGAGAATTAGTTTTTAGATTTTTGAAATAAGGATAATAATTTCATTTTTAGTTGTTTTTTTACTTTTTTATGGGATATACAACTGACACGACCATCTGGATATTCTTTTAAAGTAAAATCTGGGATTCCTTCTTTATAAAATTTTGTACATTTGACCCCATTTAAAAGATGCATTTCAGACGTTTTAAATCCTGAATCTAAATCATATATAATCTGATTTTCTAATTGTTCATTTGTATAGACTTCTACACTCTTAAGATTTCCCAATTCATCCCATTCCTGTATTCTTTGTTTTCCATCATTGGAATATGTAATTTGTGTAAACCCGTCAGAATAAATGATTTCACGCCATTTTCCGGGGACAGTATGTTCAGAGAGTATTTTTCGAACCATAATTTATCCTTTTTATACGATTCTATTTTAGCATAATTCAAAAGATTATGCAAATCAGGCGCGTTTCAGATATTCCTGAACCAGCTGATCTGTGTCGGAAATTTCTTTAGATAATTTTTCTGTCAACAACACGTTCTTATTCCCGGAGGAATAAATTTTAAGATATGGTCCTAGCCCCGATAAATCAACATCCAGAATCACTGATTCATGAATGGCTGGACGGGATACCAAAATGGCATATTTTCTGTCTACCCATTCTTTCCCCAACACAAAATTCATTTCGCGCGGGGTCAAATTCCAAGTGGCATAGTCGGATTCATTGGCCTGCGGATTACGGAAAAACACAACCGTTTGACATTGACCGCGAATCACATCCCCTAACCCATTTTCATCCAAGAACTTGGGTTGCTGGAATGCGCATAAAAAGGCCTGACGCTTTTTACGCCCTTCGCGAAGGCCTACAATAAAACTTTCACGGAACATCGGGTGTTCCAACATAGGCGCCGTTTCATCAATCATAATCATACTGGGCGTTCCTTTTGCTGTTGCTAGCGTATGGATTCGGTGCATTACATAACTGATTACTGCTGGTGCTAACGTAGCATCTTGGAAAATAGTCGTAAAATCAAACCCCATATAACGAGAATCTAAATCCAAATTATCCGTTGGAGAATTAAAAATACGCCCGTATTGATCTGTATCAATCCAACGATTGAGTTCACGGCGCATATAACTGTTTGGTCCAAAGCAGGATTTATACAGGTTTTTTAATAAGCGCTGTTCTTGTGGTAAGTATTCAAAAGCCGTTGTAACCGCCCGCGCAATTTCAGCTTCAGAAACTGCATCTTTCCCTCCCGTAATATCACGCACCCAAGAACGCAAGAAGGCACGATTATCCGGCGTATCTGGAATAGCAAAAGGATTTAAAGAAACTGATTCTTCTCCTCCGTCAAATTTAACATAAGGGGCTCCTTGCAAAGTGGCAAAAACTTTCGCCCCGTTATTACGGTCAAAGAAATAAACATTTAAATCAGGAATACGTAAAGCCTGTCCCGCCATAAAGCTGAAGAAAGTCGTTTTACCTTGCCCTGTAGGACCAATCAAAGCCGTATGCGCAACTGCATATTGTTCTTCTGTCACATGAAATTGAAAAGCATAGGGTGTTCCGGTGATGGTGCGGAACCAACTTAAAGGAACGGGACCCCAATCGGATTTTGTACGCCCTTCAGGCGCTTTGTCGATCAAACATGCACAAGCAACAACGCGTGATAAATACAAGTATGTTCTGGGATAAACATCATAAGTCGGGAATTGACTGAAAAAGACTGCTTGAGCCGCCCAGCCATCACGCACGGGGGTTATATTATATAAACGACACAAACGTTCAATTTCTTCTATCCCAAATTTAATTTCTTCTTTTGAATCACCAAAGACAATGACACTTTGCGCATATTCATTTAATGTTTGAGCATCCGCATCATTGGCATCCAAGGCCTCTAATGCTTGTCCGTATTGCATCATAACAGATTGAGAAAAAGTCGTTAAATAAGCCTGTTTACGTTGTTGCATCAACAAAGCTGAAGCTTTCACTTTGGGAATAGGTTTGACATTGTGTAATACTGTTAATTCAATATCCAAACTTAAAAAATCGGCAATCATCTGTTCGTCCATAAAATCACCAGTGCGACGAATCCCCATTGTAACTGCCAATTTTTCTTTTTCACCATTAAAGAAGCGAATAATTCCTTCATCTTTCGTAAAATGAACATAATCTGCTGTCAACAAATCATTCAAATACTCACCTTTTTCCCCATGAACCATTGGTTTAGGACAAGAAAGAGGACTGCATAATCTGGCAAACAACCAAAAAGGACTTTTATCATCATTGTTTAAATTATTTTTTTCGCTGAGCAATTTGGGTTCATACATATCCAAAATACTGGTTAAGGCATTACTGGCCTGATCCAAATCTTTCATTGCATCTTTGCGATCATTCACAGACAGGATGATATAATGTTTGTTTTTAAAAATACGATGTAAACTTTCCATCCATCTTTCTGAAACAGCCTTTAAAAGCTTATTATCACGAAACGCTGCTTTTTCATGCAATTCGACTTTTTCGCGCAAGGTGATCATCCGTGAGACAACTTCCAATTCTGCCATCGCATCAACCCACCGTTTTCTGGCATCAACCAAAGTAACGCGATCTTCCGGCAACAACAAAGTCGTATCGGCACCTTTTACCTCATAAACACGCGCCAAACCGCCTGTATGCAAGTGAATAGTCGCGCCATCATCATCCAAGCTTTCAAAAGGAAGAAAATGTGCCAAACGCGTTTCCTCGGGCTTCGGTAATATCCATTCCCCCAACTTTGACACAAAAACGAAAACCAATAAAATGGCAGATAAAATTCCAACTGCCGCCAACAACATCGAAGAATTTCCTGCGGTTTTTAAAATATAATCTGCAATGCCGGCATTCATTTCAAACATACTATCTTCCTATGGAGCAAATTTATTTCCTCGCGAATAATGAATATTTTTTGTAATCATCGGACCATTTTGTCCCCACGCCAACATCATATGCGACAAATGGGGTTCTTTTGCACCGTAAACAACAATCATCAAATGGACAGAAAAAACTGTTACCATTGCCCAAATCGGGTTGCCCCCAAACAAGCCAATCCAAATAAACATCAAGGGAACTTGTGTTGCAAAATTAACAATAGCCGGCACCATTGGTGCCCAAAAAACACGCGGAGGCATTGCTACAGATTTCAAAATTGGTTCTCTCATGTTCCCCTCTATTCTTTTCTTGAAATCCATTCTACCTCAAAATAAAAGAAAAGGAAAGCAAAAAATAAAAAATTATTTCTTTTTTTGTTCTGCCAAAATCTTTTTAACAATATTCGTTCCCGTAAAACCAAAATATTGAGCCAATTTATCCCCGGGTGCACTGGCACCAAAAGAATCAATTCCGATAACCAGCCCCTTTTCATCGATCCACTTTTCCCAACCAAAAGATGCTGCCATTTCAATAACAATTCGAGGAGCTATCCCCAACACTTTTTTCTGATAATCCAAAGATTGTGTTGAAAACAATTCCAAACAAGGCATAGAAACAACCGCG
Source organism: Alphaproteobacteria bacterium (assembly GCA_017650375.1). Taxonomy (GTDB): domain Bacteria; phylum Pseudomonadota; class Alphaproteobacteria; order CAAHEQ01; family UBA3637; genus UBA3637. Next base: position 11,299 of record JAGCFA010000055.1, read on the forward strand.
CAGTTCGGAATTTTATCAGCTATTTGCAAGGCTAAAGAAACTTCTGATCCTGTAGCAATCAATGTTATTCTTCTTTTTCCTTTTGCTTCCCTTAAAACATATCCTCCTTTTGCAGTTAAATTTTCTTTGATTTCACTGCGTACTGTGGGTAAATTTTGACGTGATAATGCAATAATGCTTGGGCCCTTTATTTTAGAAAAGGCCAACTGATAACTTTCTGCAACTTCTATTCCATCAGCAGGACGAAAGACATGAACCCCCGGCATTGCCCTGAACGACGCCAAATGTTCAATGGGTTGATGTGTCGGACCATCTTCACCAACGGCTACAGAATCATGGGTAAATATAAAAACTTCTCGCAACTTCATCAATGCCGCCAACCGCACGGACGGACGCAAATAATCCGAGAAAACAAAAAAAGTGCTGGCATACGGCACAAAACCACCATACGCAGCCAAACCATTTGTAATTGCTGCCATTGCATGTTCTCTGATACCGTAATTAAGATAATTTCCTTCATAAGTGGGCGGCATAATTTCTTTTGATAACGCAGTTTTTGTTAAGTTAGATCCTCCCAAATCTGCCGATCCGCCTAACACTTCTGGACATTGTCTTAAAATAGATTCCAAAATTTGTTGCCCCGCTTTTCGTGTTGCCATCTCTGGTTTTTCAACAACCCACTTACTCATCAATTTTTTAAGCGAGAAATTGATTTTTAAGGGTGTTTTTTTGGCTTCTATAGAATTGGTTCGCCTACCCGCTTGTCGCCAATCGGATAAAATATCTTCAGGCACTTCAAAAGCCGGATAAGGCCAATTCAGACGTTGACGTAATCCCGCTATCTCTTCAGCACCCAATGGCGCCCCATGACAACTGGGCGTTCCTGCTTTTGTGGGTGCTCCAAAACCGATAATCGTCTTACAATCAATCAAAACTGGTTGATCTGAATTTTGTGCCTCATTTAACGCCTTTTCAATCGCATCAAAATCATGCCCATCACATTCAAAAACACGCCATCCATCTGCTTCAAAACGCATTTTCATATTGGTTCCAGAACTGATATTTGTGCTTCCATCAATCGTAATTTTGTTATCATCCCATAAAACAATCAAGTTATTCAATTTCCAAAGACCCGCCAACGCGATTGCTTCCTGAGCTACCCCTTCCATCAAGCATCCATCCCCAACAGAACAATAAACTTTATGTGTCTTTTTTTGGATTTTGGCAGCCAATGCCATCCCAACAGAGCTGGCCACACCTTGCCCTAAAGGACCTGCTGAAAAATCAACACCAGGGGTCGTGTTTAATTCGGGATGTCCTGGGGTAATACTCCCTAACTGACGAAATTTCTTGAGTTGTTCTAATGTCATTTTCGGAAAACCCAACAAATAGAAAACACTGTATAAAAGGGATGAACCATGTCCATTAGAAAAAACGAATCTATCCCGATTTTCCCATGTCGGATTTTGAATATCAAAATGTATGAATTTCGTCCATAAAACAGTCATAACGTCTGCCATCCCCAAAGCAACCCCAGGATGACCTGATTTTGCACGTTCAATCATCTCCACTGACAACATTCGCGCTGCATTTGCCATTTGTTTTAAATTCATTTTAGCCCTCCCATTTTATAAAATAAAAAGTATTACGCCCAGCAGATCGTTTTTCTTGTAATAAAAAGTCCGTCGGAATTTTAATAGCGTTTTTCTTATCTTCTTCTATAATAATTAAAGTATTTTTATCAATCCATCCCTGTTTTAAAAACTTTGGCAAAGCCTCTTCTGCCAAACCTTTTCCATAGGGTGGATCCATAAATAAAATATCCATCGCTTTTGGAATCAGAGGAGGTTCCAAAGCCTCTGGGTAAACATCAAAAATCATCCCCTTGCCATTTTGACGAATCATTTTTTGCGCCTGAGGATTATTTTCAAATAAAAAAGTGGCCTTTGCTCCCCGAGATACCGCTTCTAAACCAATAGCACCAGACCCCGCAAAAGCATCAGCTAATCTGATTTCTTCCCAACGCTTCCCTTGTTTCATTAAAAAAGAGGAAAGCATATCAAACACCATTTCTTTTGCTCGATCCGCAGTGGGACGTGTCCCTTCAGGAGGGGCAATTAAATTTCTGCCTTTAAATTTTCCGGAAATTATACGCATTTGACCTCCCGAACTTTTCCTTTTTCCAAATCCCCCAATTCATAAGGGCCATAGGAAACACGAATCAAACGAGCCACTTGAATTCCGAATGATGCCATTAATTTACGAATTTCACGATTTTTTCCTTCTTGCAATGAAATTTCGAGCCAAGAATTAGAACCAGCTCCTCTTTCAATTTTTACATCACAAGGGGCGTAGTGTACCCCCGCCACAGTGCGCCCTTTAGCCAATTGTTCTGATAAATCCCCTGGGATTTTCCCGTGCACTCGCACACGATATGTTCGCTTTACATGAGAGCTAGGCAACTCCATCTTACGCGCCCACTCACCGTCATTTGTCAAAAGCAAAAGCCCTTCAGAATTCAAATCCAATCGTCCAACCGAAATGACACGAGGCATCTCTTTCGGTAATGATCCAAACACTGTCGGACGACCTTGGGGATCACGCACTGTCGTTAC
>JAGCFA010000056.1 GCA_017650375.1 Alphaproteobacteria bacterium
GCTTATTTCCAGTAATGGCGTGTGGTGAAGTACAAGAAATTAAACAAAGACTTATTGATGTTAGAACACTTTATGAACCCAGAAAAACACAAAAAATTCGCGAACTTTTACCCTTATTAGATCGACTAAAAAAACAGAGTGCTTTGTTCGGATATCCTCTAGTCAGTGATGTGTCAAATCACATGAAAACCATCATTCAAAGAACCTCTTCTTGTTCAAGATCGGAATTGACCGCTTTATATAATGATGCCCTTTTACTGCAAGAAATTTTATGGAAAAAAGTCAAAGGAGACGGAGGCGAAAAGGGACGAAAAATATTAAACCGGTTATCAAGGCTTCCCAAATGACTCGAAAACACCTTCTGATTGTGGATGATGATGAAAAATTGCGTCGTTTGCTGGATCAGTATTTAACGCGGTCGGGGTTCCTTGTTACTGAAGCGGAAAATCCGGTACAGGCTCAAGAATTGTTACAACTATTTTCTTTTGACGCAATTGTCATGGATGTAATGATGCCGGTTCAAAATGGGGTAGAATATACGAAAGAACTTCGTCAAAAAGGTTTGCAAACGCCTATTTTGATGTTAACAGCCATGTGGGATACAAACAATCGCATTTCTGGGCTGGAAGCAGGGGCAGATGACTACCTTTCTAAACCTTTTGACCCAAAGGAACTATTATTAAGATTGAAGAATTTGTTAAAACATCAGATTATTCCTAACAAAGAAATTTCTTTTGGTGAATTTTCTTATACGGATGGACGATTATTCAAATTTGGGAAAAGAGTTGATTTAACCACATCGGAACAGACGTTATTAGAAACATTGGTGCAATCTGTCAATATCCCAGTTTCTCGCGAGGAATTGGCACGTCAGACACATACGCAATCTGGGCGCACAATAGATGTGCAAATTACTCGGTTGCGTCGTAAGATAGAAAAAGACTTAAAACATCCTTTATGGATTCAAACGGTCAGAGGGAAAGGATATAAATTGGTGGCTTCATGAAAAAAATAAATTTTGTTAAATTCGTCAAAAAACATATTTTACCGACACATTTGTTGGCACGTTTTGTCTTGATTATTTTGCTTCCGACAATTGCACTTCAAATGGTGGTTGCAATTTTCTTTTATAATCGCCATTGGGATACCATCTCGCGCCAATTAGCCAATAATATTACGGGTGAAATTGAAGGTGTAGTAGAATGGGTTAAGTCAAATCCTCCTAAGATGGACGAACATTTTGTTCAATTGAGCCAAGTATTGCGAATGCAGTTCAGCTGGCATGCAGGAGAAACTCTGCCTGAATCAGGGAAACTGCGTAAGTCTCCGGCCAGTTCAGATTTACGTTCTGCTATTAAGAATTTGCCTTATCCGGTTCAAACTTGGTCAGAAAAAGATGGTCATCAACAAATTTTGATTCAATTACCAGAAGGGGTTTTAGGGGTTTCTGTCCCTCGTAAACGTTTTTACAGTTCTACCGTAATTGTCTTTTTGATTTGGATGGTTGTTTCTTCTTTTTTATTGTTTGGAATTGCTTTTTTATTCATGAAAAATCAGGTCCGTTCGATGGTTCGTCTGGCTAAGGCAGCCGAACTTTTTGGGATGGGGCAACCAATGGTGCGCTTCAAACCGGAAGGAGCAGATGAAGTGCGTCAAGCTGGTCAAGCTTTTATTGAAATGAAGGAACGAATTGAAAGATACCTAACCGAACGAACCACGATGTTAGCAGGGGTATCTCATGACTTAAGAACACCACTTACCCGTATGAAGTTACAATTGTCCATGATGGAACAAGACGAAGTAACGGCGACTTTGAACCAAGATATTGCTGATATGGAACATATGTTGACAGGTTATCTGGCTTTTGCCAAAGGGGAAGGCAAAGAACAAATGGAGCATATCGAATTGACACCGTTTATGACAGATCTGACCGAAAAGTTCAAAGAAATGGGGCTTCCCATCAGTTTGCATATTGAACAACCTTTAGCTATTTTGGGACGCCCTCAAGAATTGGTGCGTGTTTTTTCCAACTTGCTTTCCAACGCGCAAAAATATGCCCATTCGGTTGTTGTTTCGGTGGGTAAACGGGATGAAGACGTCCAAATTATTATTGATGATGATGGCCCAGGAATTCCGGCAAAAAAGCGAGCAGATGCTTTCAAACCCTTCTTCCGATTGGATAAGTCGCGTAATTCTGCTACCGGAGGGGTAGGATTGGGGCTTACTATTGTACGAGATTCCATTTTGGCACATGGTGGCACGATAAAATTAGAAACCAGTCCCCAAAAAGGGTTGCGTGTTCTAATCACTTTGCCAGAAAAAGAATAATCATATCAAAACACATTCAGGATGCAAAACATCTTTTTTGACTATTGCTAAAGCAACAGCTCTTTTTTCGAATTGAATAAGAATAGGGGTTTCTTGAGGCAAATTTTTCAATAAATCGGGATTTTTAATACGTTGCCCTTGTTGGATACGTCTAGCTATTTCAGATGAAACCTCTAATTGATGTAGCTGTCCTAAAACACTATCTAAAGGGACTATCTTGTCTTGATTGATAGCCTCTAATGATATGGCTTCTTGAATTTTAAAAGGGCCATCCAATGTTCTGTGCAAACGACTTACGACCCCGACAGTTCCTAACGCATGCGCAATATCATGTGCCAAGGTGCGAATATAGGTTCCTTTGCTGACTGTTGCAACAAAAGAAGCCTCTGTTTTTAAGTTTTTTATCAGTTTTAATTGATGGATAATAACCTGGCGACAGGGCATTTTGATTTGTTCTCCTTTGCGTGCCAAATCATATGCCCTTTCTCCATTGATTTTGATAGCTGAATAAGGGCTTGGAGTTTGTGTTATTTCTCCTGTGAATTGAGGGATGATTTTTAAAATTTCTTCTTTTCTAGGGCACTTATCACAACTTGCCACTTCATTCCCCGCTAAATCATCTGAATCGGTTTCTATGCCCCACTTAATGGTGAATTCATAAGTTTTTATATCATCCATTACAAAAGGAATCAGACGAGTTGCTTTTCCTAATGCAATTGGTAAAACGCCAGTGGCCAAAGGATCCAGAGTTCCTGCATGGCCAATTTTTTGGGGATGTAACAAAAACTTTAAACGTCCAATAACTCCGTTTGAAGTAATACCTTTGGGCTTATCGATGACCAACCACCCGTTCAAGTTATTTTTTATATTTGTCAATGTCGGCCTTTACGCGGGGACTATTCAAAATCTCTTCAATATGCTTATCTTGTTCAAAACGGGTGTCAGAACGGAAACGGACCTCTGGTACAATGCGCAGACGGACTCTTTCTCCGATTTTTTTACGGAAAGCGCCTTTATGTTCTACTAATAACGCTAATTGTTCCTCAGTATCTACTGGGGGAATAGCACGCACGTAAATATCCGTATAGGAAAAATCGGGGGCA
>JAGCFA010000057.1 GCA_017650375.1 Alphaproteobacteria bacterium
CTTTTTAAATTCTTCTGTCGGCTCTAAAATCACAACAGGATTGTATTGAAATTCTCGCCAAGGATTAATAATAGCGGTTCCCGGAACACTGACAATATCATAAATATCCAAAACAATAGCCTTAGGAAGTTCAACCAAAGCAATGCCAGTATCTACAACATTATCCGCCGCATCAATAGGAGAAATTGTAACAACAGAAAAAACAAAACCAGCCAAAGAAGTAACGAGATCAAAAAGCTGTTTGGCTGTTTTAACTGGTACTAACATTGCCAATAAAGGAAAAGATTCTCTGTTACCATCTTTATATTCAGCCGTTGCCCAAGGTTCTGATGTAAAAGTACTGTTTAAAGATAAATGATAATCTTTAAATCCTTCTTTTTGAATAATCAATTCTTGATCGTTCCAAGAACGGGAAATAATGTAGTCTTTTTGGTTTAAAACTTGTTTTGTAGATTCTTTTTCGGAGTTTTCCTCAGTTTCCTCCTCTGGCAGAATTTTTTCATTTTGATAAAAAATATCTGTTTTTCTGGATATTCCCTCTAAAGTGATTGTTTGTGAGTGAGAATAATATTCTGGTTGAGTTGCGCACCCCACCAAAAAAAACAATAAAATAAAAAGATAAAATTTCATTTTTCCAACTCCTGCAACACATGCACCGCTTTGATTTTATCAATAATTGCTTTCACATATTTATCAATGGCACTTCCCGCAGAATAATCCCCTGGGGCAACAATATTCACTCGTCTATCAGCAATCAAGTGTTCCACTTTCTTTTTTGCACCTTTTTTATCGGGATTATAAACAGCAATCGCATGTCCATTATGTCTACGAATAATTTGCATACAAGGAATATCTGTATCCCCATCTCCCACATAAATCATATGTGCAAAAGGAACTGCACGATCTCTTGTCGGCATATAGGCATTAACACCTTCTTTATCGCAAATATCCTCACATCCTTTATTAATACGAAAAACAAATTGTGTCTTTGATGTATAGTTTAAAACAACAGCTGGCCAAATCGCATTCCCATGTTCATCATACATAAAGGAGGAAGCAAAAATTTCGGAAAAATTTTTGGCAATTGATGTTCCTGAAATCATTTCTTTTAAGCCAGACGAAATAATATAATGTTTCAATAATATCCCCTGCTTTTTTGCATATTTATTAATTCGATTAAACCACGTAGGAACCCCTTTAAACAAAGCAATATGTTTTCCTGCTGCTTTCAATGAAGCATGATGAATCCTTAAATTTTGACGTGTAGCTTCGCACATCATTTGATACATATAAGCAGCCACTTCATCTGCATTTTGATTACGTCCCAGTGCGTTTGATTTTTTCCAAAAATCTTTTGGCTTTTTAATATGAAGCGCTTTCATCCAATCGTATTCTTGCATATTCCCTGGGGATAAAGTCCCATCAAAATCATAACAAATTGCCATCGGAATTAAATCTTTGCTCATTTAACCTCCTATAAATTAAAATCCTCATTTGGGAAAAAGTGAATGCCTTGTTTCATCAGCCCCAATTCATTTCGAGAAAAAGGATGAACTTGGGAATGATCGGCAGATAAAAAAACAACTTCATCATGTTTTTCTGGCTCCATATTTTTAGGAATTCCTAAATACTTTTTCACCTTAAAAAAGAAAGTAATGTGTGTCTTAATAGATTCCACTAATTGAAATTCTAAATCTTCTTCTTTAACCTCAATTCCCAACTCTTCCTCCAATTCGCGTACTGTGGCATGCAGAATGTTTTCCCCTTCATCCACATGTCCTCCGGGCAACATGTAAAAACCATCTGCTACCCCCGTATGAGCCCGCTTCACAAAGAGATATTTCCCCTCTTTTTCTATGACACAAACAACCGATATTTTTTTTATTTCATAAGACATATTCTTTTCCTTCTGCATACAAGAATACACATTTTAAAAGAAAATGTCAAAAGGTATTCGATTGATAAAAATCACATCCTTTTTCGTGGGCATTAATAATTCCAATGGCACATAAATAAGAATACATAATGGTTGTGCCCACAAAACTCATGCCACGCTTCTTTAAATCTTTTGATATTTGATCAGACAAAGTGGATCTTGTTTGTGTACTATCCACCCGAATAACTTTTCCTTTTGTCCAACCCCAAATATAAGCAGAAAATGAGCCAAACTCTTCTTGAATTTTTAAAAAGATTTTAGCATTTTTTATGGCCGATTGTATTTTTAATTTATGGCGAATAAGTCCTTTATTTTGAATTAACTGGACAACTTTTTTTTCATCATAAACGGCTACTTTCTTTGCATCAAAATTATCGAAAACCAATCTAAAATTTTTCCGTTTATGTAAGACACATTGCCAAGAAAGGCCTGCTTGAAATCCTTCCAAAACCAACATTTCAAACAAGAGCCTATCATCATGCACAGGTATTCCCCACTCATGGTCGTGGTAGGCAATATATTCATTATCTTTTAAATCAACCCAAGAACACCTCATCACAATCCTTCTTTTTCACAAAGTTCTTTAACAAAAGGATTTGAATTACCTTGTAATTTTTCAATGCGTCTGGCTCGTTCACATTCCCAAGCGTCCACTGGGTGTGCTTTATCCCAAGCTTCAAACATTTTCTTTTGAGAATCACTCATACGGTAAGAAGGATATTCTTCTTCAAAATAAAGATATGTTCGAGCGATGGTGCCTTTCGTGTATTCTGGAGGCTCCACCTTTTTGCCTTCAATCTTCATGGGGCAAGACCCAAAAGTAATTTCAGCTGTGGGTAGTTCGGCATAATTAAAATTACTCCGTATTGCATTGACAGCACCAATTGCGGGATACAGGTTATACATATCCGCCTGCATCAGCTGAAAATCTTTATTCATTTTTTCAGCACATTTACGGCCCTTAAAAGGTTTGCCTTTAGAATCTATACAGTTCGGATGTCCATCTCGCCATTCGGCAAAAGCCCGTCCAAAATTTTCAGCGGGCACTACATGTTCCCATTCCAATTTATGGGCACGTTTTTCATGATTAGGTGTCTTAAATCCTTCTGGCAAAACAATATTATTTTTTAAATCAAAATGACCTTTGCAATAAAAGGTTTCATCATGTCCTGCATATACAACATCCAGCAGTAACTTTTTAGCTTTTGAAAAAGAATAAACCTGGGTATTACCAGCCCAACCCGGTGTCGTTAACAACAAAACAAGAAAGAAGATTTTTTTCATATTTTTCTTTTACTCAGTTCCTATCCAAAAGTCAAGCAAAACGAACATAAAAAAATCCCCATTGCAACAAATGGGGATTCTAAAAAGAATATTTTTAAAAATATCTCTTAAGAAGAGCTTCCAAAGCCTTCCCATGTCGAGCCTCATCACGTGCCATTTCATGCACAGAATCATGGATGGCATCCAAGTTCAGCTCTTTAGCTTTTTTAGCAATCGCCATCTTTCCATGGCAAGCACCATTTTCACCATTCAACATTTTCTGTAAATTTTCTTTGGTGGATTTAGAAACCAATTCCCCCAACATCTCACCAAAACGAGCAGCGTGTTCAGCTTCTTCATGAGCAATTTTGTCTAAAGTGAGCGCAATTTCCGGATAACCTTCACGAAGGGCTTGGCGAGACATTGCCAAATACATTCCAACTTCAGAACATTCCCCGTTAAAATGATTACGCAAACCTTCCATAATTTCTTTATCTACATCCTTAGCAATCCCAATAGCATGTTCGGCAGGCCAAGTCATTTCTTCTTCAACAAAAGGAACAATCTTATCGCCACTCACACCACACACAGGGCATACAACAGCTTCTCCTTCAGGAATATCAAATACCTGACCACAGACTAAACATTTATATTTCATTTTTTTCCTTTCTCTTGGGTTATACAACAGCTCTATTTTACTTTTTTTTTGAAAAAAAGCAAGGAAAATCCCCTCCACAAATACTTCTTGCTTTTTTAAGTGAGTTTTGATATAATGGGCGCGTTCTTTTCGGAAGGTGGCTCAGCCTGGTAGAGCACTACGTTCGGGACGTAGGGGTCGTCGGTTCGAATCCGATCCTTCCGACCATCGAAATTTCAAGTCGTCTAAAAGGCGACTTTTTTAATTAAATATCTAATACGCATTCAATAGGGGCATGATCAGAAGTTTTTTCCAGTCCACGCACGTCTTTATAGATTTGGGCACTTTGAACTTTCTTCGCCAATTGATTAGTGGCAAAGAAAAAGTCCAATAAAATGCCGTGATTACGGGGCCAAGCTCCCCCTTGAAAATCCCAAAAAGAATAAGTATTAGGTTCAGGATTAAATTGTCGAATTATATTTTTTAAAGGTAGTTCGTTCAACTTTTTAAAAACTTCCCGAACTGGCGGAACCATTAAAGCACTTTCCCGAAAATGATCAGGATTATAAACGTCTGAATCCCGTTCAATCACATTAAAATCGCCCCCGATCAAGACCTGTTTCCCAGAACGAATCAAATCATCAATATAATTGATAAAAGCCTGCATCCATTTAAGTTTATATTCCAAGCGTGACATATCCGTCGGATCGTTCATCGGTGCTGTTCCGTTTGGCACATAGACACTTATAACAATCGTTTCATCCGGCATTGTAGCCTGAATAAAACGCGCTTGTTTAGGATCGGAAAAGGGCATTTCTGGAAATTCGCAGATAACATTTTTCAAGGGGATTTTGCTTAAAATAGCCACCCCATTATACGCCTTTTGTCCAGCAATTTTAGCTTGATATCCCAGCGCTTTAAAATCTAAAAAGGGAAAATTTTCTTCTGTTGCTTTAATTTCTTGCAAAAGAACAATATCTGATTGATTTTCTTGTAAAAATTTTGAAAGAACTGGCATCCTTGAACGCACTGAAGCAACATTCCATGAAATTATTCTTTGCATTTTATTTTCCTTTATGCTAGAGTAGGACCTATGAAACAAAAATTTATCTTCACTTTGGCTTTATTATTGTTCTTTTTACCACAAAAAGCAAGCGCTTTCTGTAATGCAATGAGAACACAAGTATATATTACCACCAACCCTGGGATTGCTCAGTATATTACAACAAAATCCAGAAGAGAATTTTTAAAATATGCCTCTACTCCTGCTTCGCCCAATACGGTTGGGTTGACAGTGGCACGTCTAAGTTATTCTGGAAAACCTCAGCCAAATATTGAAGAAGAAGATGGGCAAGTGTGCGTCAGTCTGGGTGCAATAGATATCAAGCTGGGATATGAAGATCTGACTGTTTATATTGATAAGAAATATCCCATTTCCAGTTGTGAATATAAAGTTACAAAAAGACATGAAAAACAGCATGTAGCCATTTATCAACAAGCCATGATTTTCTTTAAACCCGACATTGAAAAACAAGTTCAAGAATCACTAAAACAATTAAGACCCCAAATCGTTAAAACCCCTCAAGAAAGAGACCGCGTTATAGTGGAACAATATCAAAAGGTGATGGATGACCTACTCCCATTAATTGAACATATTAATAAAGTAACGGCACAAAAAAACCAACAACTTGATTCACCAGAATCATACAAACGAACAACTGCATTGTGTAAAAATTGGTAATTTAATATTTCCCTTCCCAAGCATCCAGATAAATTTTCTTGATGTCTTTCATTAGTGGATAGACAGGATTGGCGCCTGTACATTGATCATCAAAGGCAAGGCGTACTAATTTATCCAAATTCTTTTTGAATGTTTTTTCATCAATGCCATAGGCCTTGATTGAATCAGGAACACCACACGTTTTTTTCAACTTGGCAATAGCTTTAATCAGTAAATCCACTTTTTTATCGTCCGATACTTTTTCACCGGCCAGATAGAGCACATGTGCAATTTGTCCATAACGTTCCTTAACTTCAGGGGCTTTATATTGTGGGAAAACGGCTTGTTTTTTGGGTTTGTCTGTTGCGTTAAAACGAATGACCTGACAAATAAGCAAGGCATTGGCAATTCCGTGTGGAATATTATACATTGCCCCTAATTTATGCGCCATAGAATGACAAAGCCCTAGAAAGGAATTCGCAAACGCCATTCCAGCCATTGTAGCTGCATTATGCATTTTTTCACGAGCTTTTGGATCATTGGCGCCTTCTTTATAAGCGCGTGGCAAATACCTGAAAATTTGTTTTAAGGCTTCCAACGCCAACGAATTGGTATAGTTAGTCGCCATCACAGATACATAGCTTTCCAAACAATGCACCAGTGCATCCAATCCACCCGCAGCCGTCAATCCTTTCGGCATATCGTCCACAAAATTGGCATCGATAATCGCCATATTCGGTGTCAAAGCATAATCGGCTATCGCATATTTCACATGGGTTTCATCATCTGTAATGATGGAAAACGGTGTCACTTCTGAATCGGTGCCTGAGGTCGTTGGGATACATACCAACTGTGCCTTTTTGCCGAGCTCTGGCAATTGACAAATTTTTTTACGAATATCCATAAAGCGCATGGCCAAATCTTCAAAATCCACATTGGGCTGTTCATACATCAACCAAATAATTTTAGCCACATCCATCGGTGATCCCCCACCCAGTGCAATAAACAAATCGGGCTGATAGGAATTGACCATAGAAAGCGCCTGTTTTACCGTGGATAAAGTTGGATCAGGCTTCACATCAAAGAAAATCTGATAATCTACATCTATGGCTTCTAAAGTATCTGTTACAGTGCGCACAGCACCCGAATCAAACAAAAACCGATCGGTAATAATAAAGGCGCGCTTTTTACCTGCATATTCGCGAAGCGCTAAATCCGTTGATCCCCGTTTAAAATAAATCTTTGGCGGAACTTTGAACCACAACATATTCTCTCTCCTTTCGGCCACAGTTTTATAATTGAGTAAATGTTTGACACCAACATTTTCGCTGACGGAATTACCCCCCCACGATCCACAACCAAGAGTTAAGGAAGGCTCCAACATAAAGTTATATAAATCGCCGATACCTCCCTGTGAGGATGGACTGTTTACCAAAATTCGTCCTGTAGGCATTTTTTCGGCGTAAAAATCAATGCGTTCTTGTTTACGTTCATCTGTGTAAAGGGCTGAGGTATGTCCCATCCCGCCCAGATGTACCAAAGCTAAAGCAATATCGGTTGCTTCTTTAAAATCGCGTGCTTTATACATTGTTAAAACAGGGGACAGCTTTTCATGGGCAAACGGATTTTTGGCTGAATAATCAGTTTGTTCGGCAATCAAAATTTTTGTATCTTCTGGCACTATAAATTTTGCTAAATGAGCAATTGTTTCGGCTGTTTGACCGACAATTTTGGGGTTCACGCCTTTTTTATCCAACAAAATTTTACCGAGCTTATTCATTTCAGATTTACTCATCAAATGTGCCCCACGATAGACAAATTCTTTTTTGACTTTTTCGTAAACTTCCTTCACCACAATGACGGATTGCTCAGACGCACAAATCATACCATTGTCAAAGGTTTTGGATAAAAGAATAGAAGATACGGCCATTTGAATATCTGCTGTTTCATCAATAATGGCAGGCACGTTCCCAGGTCCAACACCCAGAGCAGGTTTTCCTGAAGAATAGGCAGCCTTTACCATTCCAGGACCACCCGTTGCCAAAATTCCTTGAATTTTGGGATGAGTCATCAAAGTTTGTGACATTTCTACAGATGGCTCATCAATCCACCCAATGATGTCTTTTGGTGCCCCAGCCTTAATGGCAGCTTCCAACACGATTTTAGCCGCTGCAATTGTGGATTCCTTGGCACGCGGATGAGGCGAAAAAATAATCCCGTTTCTTGTTTTTAAACAAATAAGGGCCTTAAAAATAGCAGTAGAAGTGGGGTTCGTTGTGGGCACAATGCCAGCCAATACGCCCAATGGGGAAGCCACAATTTTAATGCCGTTCACTTTATCACGACTGATAATCCCACAGGTCTTGGTATTTTTATGTTTGTTATAAATGTATTCGGCAGCGAAATGGTTTTTGATAACTTTATCTTCTACAACGCCCATACCTGTTTCGCGAACGGCGAGTTCAGCCAAATCGATGCGCGCTCTATCGGCAGCACTTGCCGCAGCCTTAAAAATCTTTTCAACCTCACTTTCTGAAAAATCGGCATAAGATTTTTGGGCAACATGTACCCTGTCAATCAGCTTTTCTAAATCCTTTAAACTTTTAATTTTTCCCATTTTTCTCCCTTTCCCTTGTGCCTATAATAGGATTTTTTCTTCCAAAAATCAACAAAAAAGGAACTTTAATAAAAATCTTATTGACAGAGCCAGAAAAGAATGTTAAAAGTAGGCTATGTTCAGAAAAAAATTAAAAATCTTCAAACGATTGTTCTATAAAAACATTGCCCTGACTCGGAGTTTATCCGAAAAGGGGGATATTTGCTTGGAACAATTAAAAGCTGCACGATCCTTACTCAACTGGTCTCAAGAAGATTTAGCCAAAAAATCTGGCTATTCTTTGGCAACTATCAATAATATCGAACGCGGCCAATACAATGCCCATTCAACAACAATGGCTGATATTGTTCAAACTTTTGAACAAGCCGGTGTACAATTTATTGACGGTCCTGGTGTAAAAATTGAAGAAGCTGATTTTCGGATAAAAGCCTATGAAGGGGAACAAGCCATTCGCTACCTATTTTCAAAAATAGGATTAGCCTTGGAAGAATCTGAAAATGAAGGGCTGTATATATCTGGGATAGATGAATCATTTTTGAAACAAAAAACAACTGAAAAAGATTTAAAAGTTTTGTTTAAACGCTTGGGTAAAAAAATTCCTGTGCGTATCTTATGTCATAAAAACCAAAGCGATGCTTTGGGATTTTTAAACTTTCAAAAAAAGATCGTTTCAGATATGATTCCTTTGATTCCATGTTTTATTTATCGAAACAGAGTCGCCCTTGTTATTTTACAAAATCCGACACATGTAACAATTCTTTACAACGAATCGTTAGCTGAAGTGTATAAAGCCTTGTTTGATCACCTGTGGAAAACGACAAAATAACATTTTTATAAAAATTTTTCCAAAAAATTACATAATAAACCTAACTTATTGATTTAGAAAGCTGTTTTTCTTAAATAAAGCATTTTTATTAGGTATCCTAAAGACGTAACCAGACAGGTTACATCTAACAAAGGAGGATACCATGAAAAATAATTTTTTAAAATTGTTGGCTGTAATTGGAGCTTTGTGGAGTGTTGCCCCGAAAGCAACAGCTGCAGAATCAAAAGAAAATTCTAAAGTTTCAGCTGATTTAACATTGTTTGCAAGGGCTGAACAAGTAGACGACGGAAGTACCTTTGGTGATATGGGACTTAAGCCCCATGTAATTGTGGAAAAAGACGAATATAAAGCTGAATTTTTAGGAAGCTTTTATAATAGTGCCTACACAAATCAGAAAAAAGGAGAATGGTTAACTTTGATGAGCCGTCTAAAATTGGAAAATGAAGACTGGGAACTTCAAGTGGGACGGATGCAACTTTATCCAGCTTTTACAGGCTTTATAAAAACACCTCTGACAACAACTTTAGATAACGAGCTGATGGCAGCAGGTACTACCAGAACCTTTACCGGAACTCGTTTATCCCACAAAGAAAGTGGATTAGGTGTCGGATTAGTAGCCAACGATACCCGTATGACACCAACCCATTGGAATACCGGTTTGGTCACTTGGGAAAAGCGCCTTAGCAAAGAATGGGGTGTAGCAGCTCACATCGGTGCTGGAGATAAAGGCTTTCATAATGCCGGTACCACTGTTACTTGGATGCCGACTGATAAGACCACTGTAGTTGCTGAAGGAATCTATAATAAAAAGACAACACACGGAATTTTCAGTGTTCAGCATAAGTTGACTGATGATTTGGCGCTGTTTGCCGGTACTAAAATCAGCAAACCCAATGAAGGAAAGATGAAAGGATGGATCACTGCCGGAACAAGCTATAATTTAGGCAAAGGTTTCTCTGCTGTAGCTGCCTTTAAACAGGATGTCGGTGGCAAACACAAACCCCACGCCATTTTAGGTTTGCGTTATTGCGGTAACTTCGGCATCACGGGGCAATAAGAGAATTACCGTTCCCAATAAAAATCCCCGTCTTTCGGCGGGGATTTTGTTTTATTTTTTGTAAAGCTCACGCTTTTGATAACTGGTATGCAAAAGGTGATGTGAACGTTCAGACAAGGGCTTGCCTAAAAATTCATCATAGAGCTTTTTCACATCCGGATTCAAATGTGAACAACGTTCTTTAGAACCGCGGTCATCTTTCATAAGTCCTTCCATACGGGCTTTACGGATTTCATCCGTCACACCCAAAGGTTGACCGCCACCGCCCACACAACCACCATTGCAGGCCATCACTTCAATGAAATGATATGGGGGTTCTTCGCCTTTTTGTTCGGCTTCACGCACTTTTTCAAGGAGTGCTTGGACATGACCAATTCCATGGGCCACAGCAATACGGACTTCTTTGCCCGCCAAATCCATGGTCATTTCTTTGATACCTTTATCAAGGCCTAAAATGGGTTTCACTTCCAAAGCATCTTTGGGCATTTCTTTACCCGTCACAATGGCATGCACAGTACGAAGGGCAGCTTCCATCACACCGCCTGTAAAGCCAAACACTGTGGCAGCGCCTGTATAGGCACCCAAAGGCGAATCCGCTTCTTCTTCAGGCAAGTTCACAAAGTCAATACCGGCTTGTTTAATCATACGAGCCAATTCGCGGGTGGTCAAAGACACATCCACATCTTGGAAGCCTGAGGAGAACATTTCTTCACTACGCAAGATTTCAAACTTTTTCGCCGTACAGGGCATAATGGAAATCACACGCATTTTTTCGGTTGGGACATTCACTTTGTCGGCATAATAGGTCTTTGCCAATGCACCCACGATTTCGTGCGGGGACTTACAGCTGGAAAAATGCGGAATCATATCGCTGAAATATTTTTCCATATAATCCACCCATGCTGGACAGCAGGAAGTAATCAAGGGCAACACGCCTTTACCGTTCACAAAGCGTTCAATAAATTCGCTGCCTTCTTCCATAATGGTCACGTCAGCACCAAAGTTGGTATC